>NZ_SJUY01000015.1:0-37652 GCF_004337175.1 Exiguobacterium sp. SH1S21
ACGGATTGAAGATCGTCTCGCCCCAGCGCTCATAGAGGAGTGCCCATTGACTGACTTTCTTACGGTCCACCCCGAACTCTTTTCCTAACGTTGTGCATCCGTCTTTGCCCGTCAAGTAGCGTTCGGCCACATGAATTTTGAAAGCCTTCGTAAATTTGACCATAAAAACACCCCATAAAAGTTGGATTTTTATGTCCAACTTTTATGGGGCAGTTCAACCAGGGCTTTTTGTGTGTCCTCATCCAATTAACAACTTCTCTTTCGGATAACGGATTTTCCGGTCCATCTGTCGTGCGACCGTGAACAGAATGGTCAGCGAGCCGACGCGACCGAGAAGCATCATGAACATGATGAGCCCTTTACCGGCGTCATTCAGTTCAGCAGTGATACCGAGCGAGAGCCCGACCGTCCCGAAGGCAGACACGGTCTCGAACAATAGGGCGGTCGCTGGAATGTGATCATTCGTCAAAATCGTGAGTGCCGTGATCAGCAAGATAAAGAAGAAACTTGAGATGGCGACGACGTAGGCTTTCTTGATTTGGAACGCGTCGACCGTCCGCTCGAGAATGACCGTCTCTTTTTTACCGACGATGAACGCCCACATGTCCGCTAAAATGACAGCGACGGTCGTCACTTTAATACCAGATCCCGTTGATGCCGCTCCGGCCCCGATATACATCAAGATGAGGATTAAACCGATCGACACCGGCGCCATCATCGAGATGTCCACCGTATTGAATCCAGCCGTCCGTGTCGTCACCGCTTGAAAGAACGTGACGTTTAACGCCTCGCCAATCGGACGGCCGTAAAGTGCACCTTCCACTGATACCCACTCGAATAGCATAAGTCCGAACCAGGCAATCCCGTTGATGACGCCAAGCGAAGCAATCATGATTTTCGAATGCAGAGCGAGTCGCTTCCATCGCTTCACTTCGGTCGCGTCGGCAATCGTCGTGAAGCCGAGACCCCCGATCATCAAGAGCATCGAAATCGTGACGACGATGGCCGTATTCTGCTCGAACTGCATCAAGCTGTCGGGCCATAATGCAAAACCTGCGTTATTGAACGCCGAGACGGCATGGAAAAAGCCATAATACAGTGCTTCGCCGAACCGATAATCGCTCGTGCTGTAAAGTTCGACCGTCAAAAATAACATTCCGATGAACTGGACGATGATCGTCGTGAAGACGATGTTGCGGACGAGGCGGACCGTTCCGCCCGGACCTGACAAGTTGAGCGATTCTTGGAGTAAGATGCGCTGTTTTAAACCAATCTTCTTACCGAGCACACTGAGCAGCATGAGCGCGACCGTCATGAATCCGAGTCCGCCGATTTGAATCAAGGCGACGATGACGAGCTCGCCGAACGTATTGAACGATGAGCCGATGTCGATCGTCGACAGGCCGGTCACCGTGCCTGCTGACGTCGCGATGAAGAGACAATCGATCCAAGAGACCGGCTCGGTTTGGGCGAACGGCATGTACAGTAACGTGGCTCCGGTCAAGATGGCGAGTAAAAATCCAGTCGCGATAAATCGGGCCGGCTTCTCAAAGATGAGCCGGTATAGCGCCTCAATTCGTTTTAAGCGCAATTCCCGTACGGTCAATCGATGTCGCATCTCGCTATCTCCTTTAAATCGAGTTTTCTAAGCATCATCTTACTCCTCGACGTGTAAATTGCCAACTAGAAAAATGTATCGCTAACCCTTCCTATATTTTTTTGGTAATATGAGAGATAGACTTTATGAATATTGAGGAGGTTGAATGAAACCGTGGACCCTAGTACGGTAGATCATTCGCTAAAGGATGTCTCGCGAAGGTTGGAGCGTCAATCACAATGTATGCCCGCCCATCTCTATTTCCAGCTCGAAGAACTGTTGAATTGGTCACTTGATCAAGAAGTTATGAATCAATTGTACGCATTATTAAAAAAATACGATGTGCTAACCGATATAGAGCGTGAAGAACGAAATATCAGCATCCAATTGCTGATTGACGAAAACGGCGCTTAACCATCGGAACGCATTTGCGGGAGACGAGTTAAGTCTCTCGCTTTTTTTATATCTTGATTTTTTTAGAAAGGTGGAAAACATAGACATGGATGTCGTCACTTTAGTCGGACTTTTACTCGGTTTCTTTACGTTAATCGGAGGGATGATTTTGAAAGGAGCGGGGGTCGCTCCGCTGATCAACCCTGCGGCGCTCGTCATTATTTTTGTCGGGACGGCGGCCGCGGTCAGTATTGCCGTTTCGAAAGAACAGCTACAGACGGTACCCCAACTATTTAAGATCTTATTCAAAAAGCAAGAACTGCCAAGTAAATCTGGATTATTGACGCAATTCGTCGACCTGTCGACACAAGCACGTAAAGAAGGCCTACTGTCACTCGAAACGGCACTCGAGCAAGTCGAAGAACCGTTTTTGAAACAAGGCATGATGATGGTCATCGACGGTCAACCGTCTGAATATATCGCCGAAGTGATGTCGCGTGATATCGAGAATATGGAAATACGACACAAAGCGAACGCTGATGTGTTCACGCAAGCAGGCACGTACGCTCCGACGCTCGGTGTACTTGGAGCCGTTATCGGGCTCGTCGCCGCACTAAAAGACTTATCCGATATCGATAAACTCGGCTACGCCATCTCCGCCGCCTTTGTCGCAACGCTGTTCGGGATTTTCAGTGGATATGTTCTTTGGTTCCCGTTTGCCAACAAGTTGAAGCAATATTCGAAAAGTGAGGTCGTCGTCAAAGAAATGATGATTGAAGGAATTTTGTCGATTCAAGGCGGAGAGTCACCAAAGACGTTAGAAGATAAGTTGGCCGTGTATTTGTCTCCAAAGGAGCGAGCGAACTATGAAGCGCAAAAAGAAGCATGACCATGAAGAACACATCCCGGAAGGCTGGCTCATCCCTTACGCCGACCTGCTGACGTTACTTCTCGCTTTGTTTATCGTGCTGTTCGCCTCAAGTAACGTCGACCAGACGAAGCTCCAGAAGATGTCTCAATCGTTCAACCAGGTGTTCTCAGGCGGCACGAGTGTTTTCCAAGCCTCAACGGCGTCAAACAGTGACATTAGTCGAACGGACAAAACGGATACGACCGCCAATCCGCGGACGTATGAACTGGCCAAACTCGACGAATTGAAAGAAGAAGTCAATCAGTACATTAAGAAAAACGGTTTAGAAGATGAAATCGAGGCGACCATCAACTCAAGTGGGCTCGTCCTGACGATCCAAGACCGGGCTTTGTTCAGCATGGGAGAAGCGACACTCGACGCTGACGCCCGCACGGTCGCTCAGTCGATCAGTGGCATTCTCGAACAAGCCGGGAATCGAGAAATCGTTGTGTCCGGTCATACCGATAACGTGCCGATCAATACGGCTCGTTTCCCGTCGAACTGGGAACTCAGTTCAGCCCGAGCGACTGCGTTCATGCGAGGTCTGTTGACGAATGAGTCGCTCAATCCGAATCAGTTCACGCTCGCAAGCTACGGGGAATATAAGCCGATTGCGACGAACGAAACGGACGCTGGCCGTTCTAAAAATCGCCGTGTCGAAGTATTGATCAAGCCGCTCGTCGACTTATCAGAAGGTTCACCAAAAATGATCGAAACGCTCGTCTTACCATGACGAAAAGCCCACTCTGTCGCAGAGTGGGCTTTTTGTTAACGTGTCCATTCAAAATATTTTCGGGCGAGCTCGGTGAGCGGGCTCTCGAAGAGCCGCTTCCGCCAGTATAGATCGGCCGCTTTCTTGACGGCCTCGCTCCGCGAAGGATACGGATAGATCATACGTGACAACTTGCCGATCTTATCGCCACGTTGCATCGCATAGACGACAATCTGCATCCAATCGCCAGCCGTCATCCCGACCGCGTGTCCTCCGAGAATCTTGCCGTTCTTCCGGGTGATGATTTTGACGAAGCCTGTCTCTTGGCGATCGGCGACGAACCGATCGACTTCAGACAGCTTCGCCTCAAAGATTTCGATGTCATCCCCGTGACGCTCACGCGCCTCGGCCTCGGTCAATCCGACATGGAACACTTCCGGGTCGGTAAACGTGATCCAAGGCATCTTGCTGTAATCGACCTTGTTCCATAGCCCGAACAAGGCGTTGGCGACGACCGCCTTGCCTTCTTCGCCGGCCGCATGTGTGAACGGTAACGTCTTGATCGTATCTCCGATGGCGAAGATGTGGGACTGTGACGTCCGATACGTCGACGTCACATCGACATAGCCATCTTTCACGTCGACTTTCGCCCGATCAAGGCGAAGTTCTTCGATGCGTGGAGCACGTCCTGTCGCCATGAGCAGTTTTTCTGCCTCATACTCGACAGTTTCCCCATCAACTTCGGCTGTGACTTTGATGCGTCCTGCCACTTCAGCAATCCGTTTGACCTTGATACCGATTTCTAGATGCAGCGCCATCTCAAGCTGTGAGCGAAGCAACGCACTGACAGACTCGTCTTCTTTCGGCAAGAACGCGTCTTGCGCCTCGAGCACGGTCACTTGGCTGCCGAGCCTTGCGAACGACTGTGCCAGCTCAAGCCCGACCGTGCCGGCCCCGATGACGATGATGCTCTCTGGGAGCGTCTCTTCTTCAAACACGTTCTCATTCGTTAAGTAGGAAACGTTGTCCAATCCATCGATTGGTGGGACGGTCGGTTTCGACCCGGTCGCGATGACGAACTTTTTACCGATTAGTAAATCGTCACCGACTTTCAGTTCGTACGGGCTTTGGAACGACGCTTCCCCGATGTACACATCGACCCCGATCTTTTCGAACCGCTCCGTCCCATCGTGTTCTTGAATGATCGCCCGCGCTTTGTCGACTCGTGCTTTCGTCGTCTTATAATGATCGCGCCCGTCAAACTCGGCTCCGAGCACACGTGCGGCCTGCATCATCGAACTCGCATCTTTCGAGGCTGCGATGAGCGCCTTCGACGGGATACAGCCGACGTGGAGACAATCGCCGCCTAGATGTTTTTTCTTCTCAATTAGTGCGACTTTCGCACCTAAATTTGCGGCACCGGCTGCGACCGTCATCCCGGCCGCGCCTCCCCCGATTACAATCAACTGATAATCCTTCATCCCATCAACCTCCGATATCGTTTGCTTACGTCGTCCATCCGTTTCCGGTTCACACCGAAGTCGGAATGACCGAGTCGTGAAGCAGAACGAAATTCTACTTGTCTCGCTTCATCGTCAAATAAAAATTCCACATCATCTTTAAAACGCATCAGTTTCGAAGTGACGACGTAATGGAGCGTGTCCGTCGTCTCCTCGGCAAGCTCCGTCCGAGGTAGCTGCCCCATCACCATTTTGATGGTTTCGACCGTTTGATTGCGGTCTTTTCCATACGGAAGCGGATCCATGTGCAGCGCTTTGATCGACGTTTGTGTCGATACTGCATTCGGACTTCCTTTCAACGGTTTCAATGTTTTTTCGGCCACGACAAAAAACCTCCCTCATTCTACATACAATTGTATGTATCCTGAATTCGGAAGGTTTAACCCTTTTATTGCAGTTCGCTCGGATCGAGCGGTAACAAAACTGTCACAGTCGTCCCTTTTCTGACTTCACTTTCAATGACAAGTTTCCCTTCATGCGCCTCGATCAACTCCTTAGCGATCGCAAGGCCGAGACCGCTGCTGCCTTTCGTCACTTGCGCTTGATAGAACATTTCCGTGATGCGCTGCAAGTGTTCTTTCGAAATGCCAGGCCCTTGATCGATAATCGAGATGAAGGCGACCCGCTCCGACTGAACGAAGCGAACCGTGAGCGTCCCGCCAACTGGTGAGAACCGGATCGCGTTTTCAAGTAAGTTTAAGAATACTTGCTTGAGCCGGTTCTCATCGAATAGACCGACCGACTTGGCCGGGTAGCGCTCGATCAACGTAATCTGCTTATCTTCAAGCGATTGTTTCAGTTGAATCGTTACTTTGCGTAACAGGGAGACGAGATCGAGCTCTTGACGATAGAGCACGAGACGACTCTCCTCGATTTTCGTGTAGTCGAGCAATTGCTCGACGAGACCGATCATTCGCTCGGTCTCCGAATGAATGATACTCAGACCGAGCTCTGTCTCGTCTGACAGTTGCTCGTCCCCGCCTCGGATCGTCTCAGTCCAGCCTTTGATTGAAGTGAGCGGCGTCCTGAGCTCATGGGAGACGTTCGACAAGAATTCGTTGCGCGTCGATTGGTGCTGTTGCACTTTAGCGCCTAAGTAAGTCAGCGTCCGGGCAAGCGCGCCGAGCTCGTGCTTCTCGTTCGAATATACCTCGACGTCGAAATCACCTTGCGCCATCTCGTCAGCCGTCTCAATAATCTCGCGGATCGGACGGACGAAGCGGTCCGCGATTCGGATGACCGCGTATAGCGCCACGAGCCAAATTAACACACCGATTATGAGGATCGCCATCCAAATCTCGCGGATGAGTGCGTCTAAGTCTGCGAGCGGACGCGTGAAACTGATGGCGAACTCACCCGTTCCCTCGGTCATGATTGGGCTCGTCACCGACAGAAAGTGTTCTTCGTTCACGTCATAGTCTTGGACGACCGACTCTCCTCTAGCGAGACGATCAAGCTGCTCAGGTGTATACGACGCTTGTTGTGCTCGCTGCCCGGTCGTTTTTATAATCGCGCCAGAGCGGTCGACCATCGTCAAATCGGTACCCGGATACCCGAACGTCCGGACGAGGACCGAGAACGCGCTCGGTGTCTCAAATCCGACTTGCGCCTGTGGATACAAATAAGCGCTTGTTGTCGCATGGCTGACCAACGCATCGGACTCATACTCGTAGTAATAACGGTACGTACCGTATGACAGGACGCTTACGAGCAGTAAGAGCACGAGTGTCACGACAATCATCATGCGGATGACGAGCTGTTGTCTCATCCGTCATGTCTCCGCCACTTATAGCCATGCCCCCATAGCGTCTCGATATAGGCCGGATGGCTCGGGTCGTCTTCAATCTTTTGCCGTAAGCGGCGAATGTTGACGTCCACCGTCTTCCGATCCCCGAAGTAGTTGATGCCCCAAACCGCGTCAAGAAGTGCGTCGCGGGATAAGACGACTTCTTCGTTTTGGACGAGATGACAGATTAAGTCGTATTCGGTCGGCGTCAAATCGATCGATTGTCCGTATTTCGTCACTTGTTTCGCCGCCAAGTCGATGGCGAACGGTCCTGACTTGAGACGTTTCTTCTCTTTGCGCTTCACTTTTTCGACGCGTCGCAGGAGCGCATGAATGCGCGCGACGAGCTCGCCCGGGCTGAACGGCTTGGCGATATAGTCGTCCGCCCCTTTTCCGAGACCTTCGATTTTATCTTCTTCAAGCGTGCGTGCCGTCAACATGATGATCCCGACGTTCTCGTCTAAGTCACGAATCGCGGCGCACGCTTCAAAACCGTCCATCTCAGGCATCATGACGTCTAGCAAGACGATATCAAACGGTTCACGATCGAACGCGGTGACCGCTTCACGGCCGTTCGTCGCTTCAAAGACATCAAATCCGGCTCGTTTTAAATTTACGATGATAAAGCTGCGAATCGCATGCTCATCTTCGGCTACTAATATCCGATTCATATTTCCACCTCTTCTGGAGTTCACTACTCTACATTATAGTTACGTTTTTGCGACAAGGTTGTCAATTGACCTCAAATCGTATTAGGATGGAGTCATTAGATTCTGAAGGAGGACTCCTTACCACTATGAGTTATAACATGATTGTTTTAGATATGGACGATACGCTCCTCACGAGCGACCACACGATTTCCCCTGTCACGAAAGCGGCGTTGCTTGACGTCCAAGAACGCGGCCACAAAGTCGTTTTAGCAAGCGGACGTCCGACATACGCCATGTGGGAAGCAGCTCGTGAACTCGAGCTCGCCAAATATGGTAGTTACATCTTGTCATTCAACGGTGCTTCAATCATCAATTGTGAAACAAATGAAGAAATCTTCTCAAGCACGTTAATGCCAGACACAGTCGCCCACCTCCATGATATCAGTGTCCGGGAGGAAATCGCGATTCATACGTACATCGGTAACGAAATCGTAACCGATCAGCCGAACCCGTATACCGATCTCGAAGGCGAATTGACGGGCATGCCGGTCATCCACGTCAACGATTTCAAAGAAACCGTCACGACCCCTGTCGTCAAATGCCTTATGCTCGGCGACGGCGATACGCTCGCTCCAATCGAGACGAAGCTGCAACTCGAGCTCGAAGGCAAGCTCGCCGTCGCTCGTTCGAAACCGTTTTTCCTCGAGTTCACGGAAGCCGGTGTGACGAAAGGGACGAGCCTCGCCTTTTTGGCTGACCACGTCGGAATCGACCAAGCACACGTCATCGCTTGCGGAGACGGCAACAACGACTTGACGATGATCGAATGGGCTGGACTCGGTGTTGCCATGGGTAACGCCAACGCCACGGTCAAAGGGAAAGCCGACTTCATCACGAAGTCAAACAATGAAGATGGGATCGCCCACGTCATCGAGACGTACATGAGCAGTGTCGTTACGAATCGTTAAGCAATAACCGTTTGAACCAAGGAGGAATCACGATGAATAAAGGATTGAAACGAGCTGGACTCGGACTAGTCGGAACTGCCGTCGCCAGTGCCGCCTACGTCTTCTTGTCACCGAAGCCTGCGTCCCGTCTCGTCAAAACTTCATTTACTGGAGGCAAGGAAGTCGCGATCAAAGGATTCGACGAAGTCGTTCAAAAGACGTCGGTCCGTAAAGATATCGATTACTATTCTGCCTACGAGAACGGAACGTTCGATTTGATTCGCTATGAAGGTGATAAGCATGTCGTCCCGACGATCTTTTGGGTGCACGGTGGCTCGTTCGTTGGCGGTGATAAGGCCGATGTGTTCAAGTATGCGACGTCGATCGCAAGCAACGGCTACAACGTCGTCAGCATCAACTACGCCCTCGCCCCGGACGTCACGTATCCGGTGCCGCTCCAGCAAATCGAAGAGGCGTACACGTATATCACCGACAACAACGATCGCTTCCGACTCGATCTCGACCGCGTCTTCTTCGCCGGAGACTCGAACGGAGCGCAGCTCGTCGCCCAATTCATCGGGATTCAACTGAACGATGGCTATGCACCGTCAGCCGAAGTGAATCAAGTCGTCCCGCAAGACTCGATCCTCGGCGCCGTCCTCTTGTCTGGCCCGTACGATTTGAAACGGACGATTCTCGAGTCTTCGAAAGCCGTCAACCGTTTCTTGTTCAAGCGGATCGGTTGGGCCTACTTCGGGACGTACAATTGGGAGAACCTCCCCATCGTCAACGAAGCGTCTCCTCTCGTCAACATCCCGGCCACGTTCGTCCCGACGTTCATCACCGACGGGAACACGGGGTCGTTCGAGACACAAGCGAAAGAGTTCGCGACGATTCTCTCCGGACGGACTGACGTGACGAGCGTCTTCTATAATCGAGATGAATACGAACTCGGAAACAGCTATCACTTCGAGATGAATCAACCAGCAGCCAGTTCAACGTATCGTCGCTTGATCACGTTCTTGCGCGAAACGACCAAATAAAAACAACCCCGACTTTTTTCAAAGTCGGGGTTGTTTGCGTCATTTGAGCAAATCCATTGCGCGGCCAATCAGCTCGTTGCGAGAGTCTGAAGTTTTCCGTAACGCTTGTAGCCGGTCGATGAGTGCTTGACGAAGCTCGTCTGACTGAACGAGTTCCAAACATTCAATCTGAGCCAACCAGGCGTCTGCATGCTTAGAGAGGACCATCGGGACGAGAGCGTCGATCGACTCCCCTTGTTCACGCATGAGCCGGATGCGATTGAAGAGCGGGTCGTCTTCCGTCCACGTCCGGGCGTCCCGTTCGATTTGAACCGGTTTCTCTAGGACGACGAGCTCTTCGACGTCCGTGCCCGGGAAGATCGACGGTAGCGAATCGTGTCTCACTTCAAGCGTCGCGAGCTCGATTTGTTTGCCGTCGATGTGCACGCTCACGTCTTCTAGCGTGATCTCGTCTGCCGTCTCGCTAACGATGCGGCCATCGAGGCGAACGTTCGCTTCCGCGAGCGCTTCTTGGATGGGTCCATCTAAAACGAGTAGTCCGTGATTGTTCAAATTACGAAGCTGGCCGGGGTCAACTTTCACGCAGTCTCCCCATTGAACGAGAGCAACTCCGCCTGTGTTCGTCACGTGTCGAACCGTTCCGACACGGTCGGTCCCATCTTCGAGCCGGATCGTCGATTGACTTCCTGAAGCGAGCGCCTTCTCAAGCGATGCGATCCCGCCCTTGTGGACGGCCATCCGTGATTCGAGTTCATCGAGCGCATCCGTCAACGCCTCGAAGTCAGGGATGACGAACAGTTCACTTTGCATATTCGTCACGTCCTGTTTCGTCTCTAGCGCATGCTCGAGATTGAACGGATGTTTCGTGACGGCGTCGGTCAGGCAGTGACGGCTCTCGCCGACCGAAGACAACAGTCCGGCCCCGTAAATGAGCGGGCGTTCGATGTCGCCGATCAGTCCGAACTCGACCGTCCACCAAAAGATACGCGCCACTTGTTGCGCTTCGGAGAAGCCCGTCACTTGCGCTTTCGCTTCATGCAGCGCTTCTAAGGCGGCTTTGACATCCGCTTCCGTCGAGTTGGCATTCTCTTTCACGATTGTCAGTCGTTTGAGTGCCGCGAACGAGGCGTGTTCCTCACGGTTCATGAACGCTTTCGCACCAAGTTGACCGAACCGTTTCACGATTTTAGAAAACTCAGGGTCCATCAGCATCGGCGCGTGACCGGCCGCCTCATGGATAATGTCAGGTGCCGGGCTGTACAAGATGTTCTCGACTTTCCGGATGTCGGTCGCGACCGGTAACATCCCGTTCCCTTGGAAGTCAAAGAACGCGACGCCAGGAATCAATCCGTCGACCGCGACCGTCGACCAACCGGCCGCTCGCATCTCGGCGGTCATTTTTTCGACGTCCGGCAAACGTTCCGGTCCCATGCCTGTCTTTTTCAACCCTTCGATGTAGAACGGATGGGCCTTGCCTTCGAGCGTATGCAAATTGAGCCGTAATACGAAGCGCCAGACCGCGTGATCGGTCGGTGTGTACTCGTTGTAAAACTGGGGCGAGATATGAGGCGCCAAGTGGCGTGGGATTGATTGTGTGAGCATGATATTTCCTCCTTTTGTCTACTGGACGTCAAAAAGTCCCTATCGATTCACTCGATAGGGACGACTTAGCCGCGGTACCACCCTGATTACTAGACGTTGTCTAGTCACTCTAATCCGATAACGGGGGACCGCTCACATGCGAGAGCTCACAAACTGTAATTCGATTCATCTTTTGGGCGTGTTCGCAGCACCACACGCTCTCTGGGCCAGGGAAGATGTCTCTACTTCGGTTTGATCATCGCTTTTGTTACTGTTATGCAGTTATGCTTCTACGCGAACTTGCTTTTAAGCGTTAAAGTATCTTGTTGGTTGTAACTTTACCAAATCGTTTTGTCGACGTCAACAAAAAACAGTCCGCAACTGCGAACTGTCACAAACACCAATCAATTTCAGGTTGTCCCCACTGTTTCAGCAAATGGTTCACTTGCGAGAACGGACGGGATCCGAAGAAGCCGCGGTGTGCCGACAGCGGACTCGGGTGGACCGATGTCAAGATCGCGTGCTGCGGCCCGATCAGCTTTTGTTTCTTTTTGGCATCGTTTCCCCAAAGAATAAACACGATCGGTTGTTCGCGCTTCCCGAGTTGCTCGATGATCGAGTCCGTGAACTGCTCCCAGCCTTTACCCCGGTGAGAGCCAGCTTTACTCGCTTCGACCGTGAGCGCCGTGTTGAGCAACAATACGCCTTGGCGGGCCCAGTTCTCTAAATTCCCGCTCTTCGGCACGCTACAACCCAAGTCTTCATGCAACTCTTGAAAGATGTTGCGCAGCGATGGCGGAAAACGGACACCGTCTTGGACCGAGAAGCTTAGTCCGTGCGCCTGATTCGGACCGTGATACGGGTCTTGGCCGAGGATGACGCATTTGACGTCTTTAAACTTCGTGTAGACGAACGCGTTCCAAATGTCTTCCCGCTGCGGATAGACGGTCGTCGTCGCATACGCCTCATCGACGAACGCTTTCAAGTCAACGAAGTACGACTGCTCCATCTCGTCGGCAATGATATCGCTCCAATCGCCGAGCAAGCGGTCTGATAACTGTTCTCCCATTTGATTCGCCCCTTTCCGTCTTATCATACCCGAATCGACGGCACACAAAAAGACGAGCCCAGTGGACTCGTCCGATGATTATACTGTGACTGTGCCTGCTACTTCTTTCGCAAGTGCTTCTGCTTTCGCTGTAGCGTCAGCAACGATGTCTTCGATCTTGTCTGGGAACTGGTTCATTCCTTCAACCGCAAGTGTCGTTACTTCGTTCACGCCGACGAACGCAAGCGCTTGACGGAGGTACGCGTCTGCAAAGTTGAGGTCTGTGCCTGTGTAGATGCCGCCTGTCCCTTGAATGTGAATCGCTTGTTTGTTCTCAAGGAGACCGACTGGCCCTTGCTCTGTGTAACGGAACGTCTTGCCAGCTGAGAGGACGCTGTCGAGGAACATCTTCATGCGTGCTGGGAAGAAGAAGTTCCACATCGGCGTCGCGAACACGTAAAGGTCTGCTTCCATGAACTTCTCAAGCATACCGTTCATCGTCGCGACTTTTGAAGCTTCGACGTCTGTGAGTGCTTCACCAGACGCGAATTTTCCCCAAGCGCTTAACACGTCGCCATCGATTTCTTGGACGTCGACATCGTAAAGCTCGATTGCTTCGACTTCAAGCGATGCGTTTTCTTTTTGAAGCTTCGTCATGAACGCTTCTGCGACTTGTTTGCTGTATGACAACTCTGTCGGTTTTGGGTTAGCTGATACGTATAATACTTTTTTCATAATGGGTTCCTCCACTGGTAATCTCTATTTTGATAACAACAGTTAGAACTATATCATCTGTATATCTCACCGTCAATTATTTCAACTTCAAGATAATTGACAAAAAAAAAACAGGCAGGCGTTATTTGCCTGCCGCGTTGTAGCCGACGCGTTTCAATAAATCGATCAATGTCTCGGTCTCTTGTTCGCTGAGCGGTCCATAAATATCTTTGAAGATTTCAATATGCTCAGGATAGACGACGTCCATCAATTGCTTGCCTTCGCCTGTCAACGATGCATACGTGACACGACGGTCTGACGGGCAGGCGACGCGCTCGATGAGCCCTCGCTTCTCAAGCTTGTCAATCACATACGTGACGCTGCCACTTGTGATCAAAATTTGATCGCCGATTTGTTGCAGCGGCGTATCTCCTCGTTTATACAATACGGATAGAACACCGAACTCTGTTGAATTCAATTGGTGGCGTCTAAGATCGTCTTTGACACGATCACTGATTGCGTCCATCGCTCTTGCTAAGACGACCCATGCCTTCAATTCGAGTGATTCAATCATGTCGGTTTCACCTCAATTCGTTCATCATTTACCTTTAGTATAGCAGGACATGAGCAGTATACGTCGCTAAAAACACTTCGTCAAGAAACTTCTCCGTTGTCGCGTCTCCTTGAAACGTTTAGAATAGAACTATTGTGATTTTTAGAAAGGGTGGACGGTATGCGTGAGTATTATGAGATTTCATTGACGATTAAAGCAGGCTATTTGAGTTCGGTCATCGAGTTGTTGAACCGGGAAGGCATCGCCCCTGACTATGCTCTTGAAAAAGAAGGCGCGGTCTTTTTACTGTTCAACCACTTGCCATGGCCGAACGTCACGCGCGAACCGCACGCAGTCGAGCGTTTCTTGTTGACGTTGTCGCGCGAAGACTACCTGTTCGTCAAGACGAAACGAAAATCGCCCGTACCCGGCCATGAACCGGTCGCCTGCATGGGAGCGTACGATTCGCCTTTCCACGAATATTTGAAAATCGAGCTCGCCGTCGACGAATCCGATGCGAGCCATCTCGATATGTCGGCGTTCCGCCATTACTAAACAACGCACGCGCGTTGTTTTTTTTGATGACTAGGTTTGAGCGTGGACGGGAATATAGGACAATATCTGACTGATAAAGGGGAATGTCTTGAATGGATACAGTTATGTTGATCGTCAACCCATCGTCTGGGAAAGAATTAGGGAAAGAGCATGCGCCGTTCGCTGAAGAAGTGCTACGCGAACGTTACGGAAACGTCGACGTCCGTTTTACTGAAAAAGCCGACGACGCCACACACTTCGCACGAGAAGCGGCGTCGAAACAATATAAAGCCGTCGTCGCCATGGGCGGCGATGGCACGTTAAACGAGACGGTAGCCGGTCTCGCCGAAGCCGATCATCGTCCCGACTTCGGAATCATCCCGCTCGGAACGGTGAACGATTTGGCACGGGCTCTCGGCGTACCGAGTGACCCGAAAGAAGCGATTGAAGCGCTGCGAACGGCCAAACCGTCACCGATGGACATTGGGAAGTATGAACACGGCTACTTCATGAACGTCATCGCCATCGGCCTCATCGCTGAGGCGGTCGATGAAGTCAGCGTCGAAGAGAAGACGAAATGGGGCCCGTTCGCCTACTTGATCGAAGGCATCAAAGCGTTCCGGGAACACAGTCCTTACTCGTTATCAGTTCAGGCCGAAGAGCACACGTTCGACGGGGACGCTTTTCTCGCCGTCATCGCGCTGACGAACTCGGTCGGCGGCTTTGAAAACTTCGAACCTGATGCGAAGTTGAACGATGGCCTGCTTCACGTCTACTTGTTTGAGAATCTCGGTTTTACAGACGCCTTCCAGCTCGCTCCGGCCTTATTTACCGGCAAGCTTAAAGAAACAGACAGTGTGACCGCGTTCCAGACGAAGCGGGTGTATATCGATTCGCCTGATTCGCTTCCGGTCAACGCCGACGGGGACACGGGCGGGAAACTCCCGCTCACGTTTGAAGTGCTCCCAAGCCATCTCCAAGTGCTGAAACCAGTCTAATTTCTCGCCTCGGGACAGAAGGCTCGTTCGAGAAAGGAGAGATCGTTCGATGAACATCACACTCGTTCCGCTGCTCGAAGCGTCAGACGACATCGTAAAGACGTTCAACCGGTGGAACAACGATCCCGAAATCGTTCATTTGATCCGCCCTGCTCGCTCGGAAGAAGAACTCGCGGCCGAGCAACGGATGACCGTCGCCGACTTGACGGATCGACTTCAGACACACGATATCTTTCTCATTTACGCTGACGACAGGCTCGTCGGCGAGGTGAACGTGATGTATGACGCAAACCATCTATACGTTCAAGAACCAGGGAGTGCCTGGCTCGGACTCGTCATCGGGGAAGCGGCGGGTCGCGGCAAGGGTGCGGGCAGCGAGGCACTCCGACTTTTGGAGGAACGGCTTCGTCACCAAGGCACGCCGCGCATCGAGCTCGGCGTGTTCGGGTTCAACGAGGCGGCACACCATCTCTATAAGAAGCTCGGTTATGAAGAAATTGCGCGCATCGATGCGTTCACGTACTGGAACGAACAATTTTGGCCTGATATCCGCATGGAAAAGCGACTGACATGACAAAGACCTTCCTCAAGCGAGGAAGGTCTTTCGTCAGTTGTTCAAGTTTTCGACTTCGACGACGCGGAACCCTTTTTGTTCGAGTTTGGCGACGATCTTGTCTTTCTTCGGCTCATCACAGTCAGGCGGCAACGTGATCAAAACACGGCGAAGGACTTTACTCTTCGCGTCGAGCGTCATCAAACTCGCGATAGACGAGTATTTGCTGACGACTTTCGTGATTTTCTCGAGCGCACCTACCTGCTCGCTAAGTGCGATCGTGACGACGTAGCTGCCTGTGTCACGGCTCCACGCCTCTTCGAGCATGCCGAGCATCTTCCCGTGTGGCAAAATGCCGTAAAATTCATTGCTCTCGTCTTTTAGGACCGCGATATACGGTAACTCTTTGATCGAGAAGAAGACTTTGAAGAATCCGTCCGACTCGTGGACGTATTTCTGCGTATTTTTAATCAATTCCATGACGTTGTCGTCAAGGCTCGCGCCACTCATTCCGTGACGGTAAATATGCATCTTATAAATGTTACCGCGGAAAAATATTCCCGTCTCATCGAGGACAGGGACACAGCGGTATCCTGTCTTTTCAAGCGTATCGAGCGCTTCACGTAACGTCGCCTTTTCACTGATTGTGACGACGTCTTTTTTTGGAATGCATAAGCTATGCACTAACATGCGGTTTTCCTCCTAGCAAATTAAAAGTGGTCTACACCCTATTCATTACTATTCCCCAAATATGATTGAAATCCTGCCACCTTTTTTCAAAACTTCAATCCTACCTTTCCACGGTCATGGGATTTGTCGTAACGCATAAAAGTCGTTATAGTGAAACTATCCAAACAGACAAAGGGGATTGAACGACTATGACGATGAAAAAAGCATTAACGATCGCCGGTTCAGACACGAGTGGCGGTGCAGGTATTCAAGCCGACTTGAAGACGATGGAAGAACTCGGTGTGTATGGCATGACCGCACTCACGGTCATCGTGGCCCAAAACCCACATAACGCTTGGCACCATGAAGTCTTCCCGATCGACACGACGTTGATCGAGAAGCAGATTGACACCGTCCTCGCCGGAATCGGCGTCGATGCCGTCAAGACAGGGATGCTCCCGACGCCAGAAATCATCGAGCTCGCGGCTCGTAAAATTAAAGAGTACGGCATTCAAAACGCAGTCGTCGACCCGGTCATGGCTTGTAAGGGAGCCGACGAGATCCTCAACCCGGACGTCGCCGTCGCGATGCGTAAGCACCTCGTCCCTGTCGCCAAAATCATCACGCCGAACTTATTCGAAGCGCGTATGCTCGCTGGCCTCGATAAGACACCGTCAACGATGGAAGAAATCAAAGAAGCCGCACGCTTGATCCATGAGCTCGGTGCTGAAATCGTCATCGTTAAAGTCGGTGGAAAACTTGGGTTCGACACGGCGTTCGACGTCCTCTATGACGGTAACGAGTACCGTCTGCTCGAAAGTGAAAAGATCGAACCTGCTTTCACGCACGGTGGCGGTTGCACATTCTCTTCAGCCATCGCCGCATCACTCGCGAACGGACATTCCGTCGACGAGTCGATTCGCATCGGGAAAGAGTTCATTACAGAAGCGGTCCGTCACTCGTTCCGCCTCAACCAATACGTTGGGCCGACGAACCATACCGGTTATCGTCAAAAACTAGCAACACAATCATAAATAAGGTGGCCCGGGGCGAACGTCCTGGGTCATTATTGCCATTGGAGGAGACTAGCGTGAAACCGATTCAACCTGAAACGATTCAAACGTATTTAAACGCACACGTGTCGACGCCGTTATACGCGCACGTCGAGACGACAAACGGCGCTTACGCCACACATAACGACCCGGATTTCCATAACGCCGGGATGTTTATCCGTAACGTCGTGATCGAGTACAGTATCGGTCAAATCAAAGGAGACGGACCGTATCGAGTCGGACTAAAGCTCGATCACGGCTGGCTCTACGTCGAAGGATTGACCGACTTTGAACAACACGGTGAACAGTTGCTGCTCGCCGGGCACGACCGTCTCGGACGCCTCGCCTGCGCGCTGCATCTAGACGTCAAACCGCTCCCGCAAGGAGCATCGGAGGTGGACAGCCAATGAACGGACCGTTACTTGTTATTTTCCCACACCCGGACGATGAGGCGTTCAGCTCGGCCGGAACGATCATTCAACATCAGAAGAACGGCTTCCCCGTCACATACGTCTGTCTGACACTCGGTGAGATGGGCCGTAATATGGGCTCGCCAATCTTCACGACGCGTGAAGAACTGCCAAGAATCCGTAAACGCGAGCTCGAGGACGCCTGTGCCGTCATGGGCATCGACGACCTCCGGATGTGGGGACTGCGCGACAAGACCGTCGAATTCGAAGACGAGACCGAACTGACGAATCGCTTCAGCAAGTTGATCGCCGAAGTGAAACCGACCCGCGTCATCTCATTTTATCCAGGCTATGCCGTCCATCCCGATCATGAGGCGACGGCACGAGCGGTCGTCCGGGCGCTCCAAGAGATGGACGAAGCGAAGCGTCCCGAATTTTTAGGTGTCGCTTTTGATCACCGGACGGAAGATGAGCTCGGCAAACCTCACGTCCTCATCGAAGTCGGTCAGGAGAGTGCTGTCAAACGTGAAGCGTTACTCGCCCACCGTTCACAGACGGAAGGGTTGCTCCGTGCAATCGACAACGCAGAAAACGCCCACGTCATGGAGTTACTCCAACGTGAGCGCTTCTATCATTATCCGTTCTCATGATTCAAACGCGTAACGCGTCATATACAGCAACAAACCTATAGTCCCTAACCCGATCAACGTTCCTAGCACGACGACGATATGTCCCATGTTCTCACCTCTACTTGGTTTTACGAACTGAATGAGTAATAAGTTTCAATAACGCGTGTGCGAACACGCGTTTTTTTCGTTAAAAGTATAAGACGTAAATGACTGCCGCCAAGACGAGCCGGTAAATCGCGAACGGCGTCAGTTTCACTTTGTTGATCAACTTCAAAAAGAATTTGATGGACAGTAACGCGAACAAGAACGCACTGACGAAACCGATTAGGAAAACTGGGAGCGTGTCGACCGTGAAATAGCTCCACTTGCTGTAAAGCGAGAGCGCGCTCGCCCCGAACATGATCGGGACGGCCATGATGAATGTGAAGTCGGCCGCAGACCGGTGACTCATCCCGAGCAACACTCCGCCCGAAATGGTCGAGCCCGAACGTGAAAAGCCTGGCCAAAGCGAGAAACATTGAATCAAGCCGACTCCAAGCGCTTGTTTGTATGTGATGTCGTCAAGTGTCGCGGTCGTCTGTCGTTTCACGCCGGACGAGTCGGCGGCAATCATAAAGAACGCACCGATGACGAGTCCGATCAATACCGTCTTAATCGAAAACAGATGCGTGTCAATGTAGTCCTCAAACATGAGTCCGAGCACGGCCGCCGGGAGCAGACCGATAAAGATATGTAGCAGGTTCAACTTTTTCGTCGGCCCTTCGTGTCGAATCGCGAGCAACTCCTTCGGATTCAATAACTCTTTGAACCGACTCCTGAAAACGACGATGACCGCTAAGATCGAACCGAGCTGAATCACGATCTTGAACGTGTTAGCTACTTCTTGGCCTAGAAAACGACTTGAGTTGAGCCAAATATCATCGACCAAGATCATGTGTCCGGTCGAAGAGACAGGTGCGAACTCCGTCAATCCTTCGACGACGCCTAATAAAAAACCGATGAATAATTCATACCATTCCATTGCATCGTCCCCTACTCCAGTATTGCTTTTTATCATACACGGACGGGACGACGTTCTCTCTCGGTCTTGAGACGTAAAAAAAAGAGGGCGTCATGCCCCCCTTTCCCCTCACGTCTAAAAAAGAAGCTGGCTAATGTGCAATCCTAACCGCTTCTTGAGATCCACCCCGAACTCAGGGCAGCTTGGCACGCGCACACGAACAAACCGATGACAAAGAAAGCAGTAAATAACGACATCCCAGCACCACCGATGAACAATATGCCGAGTCCGACAATCCCGGCATGCAAAAGCATCGATAACGTTGACTCGGTCGTGGCTCGAATCATGGACGGGACCGAGCGATGGAGCACCCCGAAATAGAGTGGTTCGACTGCCCCGACGAGTAGCGCCATCAGTGCCATCCACAGCAGTCCGAGCTGATTTGGGAACGTTCCGAGCAGTATAAACCCGATTCCGATACCCCAAGCGATGATTTGTTGCCAGCGAGCGACCGGGGCAACTCGCAATAATATCGGGGCGAGCAGTTGACCGGGAATTTGAATGAGCAACAGTATGGTCGAGACCGCCCCGAACCAGTAGATCGGGACACTGACGTCACGCGCATACAGCTGCCAAAACTCGTCCACGAAATTGAACGCAGCGGCGACCAACACGAACGAACCAGTCAGTATGAGCAGTGACTTGTCGTTCCAAATGAAACGAAAACCAGTCTTTAACTGCCGCCACGTCATCGTTTCGTCGTTGACCACCCGTCTCGGTTCGACGAGCAATAGACTGCACATCGTCGCGATGAATAGGCTCACAATCGATAGCATATAGTTGAACTCAAACGGAAACTGGGTCGCGAGCACACTTCCACTAAAGGCGGCGACGACGGCCGCGGCGAGCCCGATGGCATTCAGGCGACCTAGCAATCGCTCAAACGCATCTGTATCACCGTCTTGATCGAGCGTTTCATACAACAAGGAGTTCTCAGACCCGCTTCGTAGCACCGCGCCGAGAGCGGACAAACTAATCGCCGTGGCAAAACCGATCAACGAAAACGACAGCAACAACACAATAAACGATAGCCATTCGAGCGCGATGCCGATTTGCAGCAGACGTCGCCGTTCCCAGCGATCGGCTAAGACACCGGTCGGCACTTCAAAGAACACGACGATGACGGCATAGACGATTTCCATGTAAACCACTTCTTGAATCGTGATGCCGCGCGACTCCCAGAACAGACGTTCAATCGTATAGGCTGGAATTAACGCCTCAAACCAACGCATCGCACCGAGCAACCCTACGTTTCGACGGACTTAGCTCGGGGACCGTGCTCTTCGTCTCATGATGATCTCCTCCTTGTTTACCTATTCCCGATTCCACAAAAAAAGCCACGGAACATGTCCATAGCTGATAAATTATTTTAGTAGGTTAAGCATCTCACGGTTGAACGCCGGGATGTCGTCCGGTTGACGGCTCGTGACGAGCTGATTTTGGCAGACGACGACTTCTTTGTCGGCATACTTCGCACCGGCATACTCCATGTCGACTTTGATCGACTTGTAGCCGGTCGCGTCGCGGCCTTCGAGCGTCTTCGCCGTGATCAACAGTTGCGGCCCGTGACAGATGGCGAATACCGGCTTCTTCGCATCCATGAACGCTTTCGCGAACTGGACGAAACGTTCGTCTTCGCGCAACAAGTCAGGTGAGAATCCGCCTGGTAAGAGCAGAGCGTCAAAGTCTTCTGGAGACACGTCGTCGACACTTTTGTCGATTGTGACTTTTGCCTCGCCTTGTTTGCCTTCGACGGTGTTACCGGCTGCCTTTTCGATCGTGACAACTTTGTGCCCCGCTTCCACCAATGCGTCGCGTGGACCTGTAAACTCTACGTCTTCAAACATATCCGTGATTAGCGTTGCTACTTTTGCCATATCTGAAACACTCCCTAATTTTTGTTTTACGCACATAGGAACTGTTCCACCCGTCACGGACCGTTAAACATTCAGCGGAATTTCGAGACGTACGGATTGTCCCGCTCAAAGAAGCGGTACGCATAGTCACGCGCCTCACCACTGTTCGGGATACCGATTCGCGGGCCGGCCTCAATCTCGTTCACACCCTCCCCTTCGACAATATAGAGCGGTTCATGTTGGAGCGAGTGTCCGTATAAGTCCATCGTGATCCCGAGCGCCTTCGTCAGTTTACCGGGTCCGTTCGTCCGGTCGAACCGTTTGATGCCAGGACGATTGATTTCAATCAACTCCTGCCCGGCGACGGGTTCGACCGCCCGGATCAACACGGCTTCCGGTGATCCGATCGGACCGCTGACGACGTTCAAGAGCGTATGCGTGTGCATTTGATACGTGTACACATGTCCAGACTGCCCGAACATGATCTCGGTCCGATTCGTCCGTCTGCCGCCAAAACTGTGGGCTGCCTGATCGACCGCTCCGAGATACGCCTCCGTCTCGACAATCTTGCCAATGATCTGTCCGTCGAGATGATCATGGACGAGATAGTGCCCGAGCAACGACCGGGCCAGTTCGAGCGTCGGTTGTTCATAAAATGATGGGTCGAGCCGTTTCATCGTCATCCCTCCTCGTCCTTATTTTCTCAAACGAGGCTTGGCGACACAAAAAAGATGCCCCCATGACAAGAAACTTCCGTCTAGAAGGATTTTTATGCTTGAAGTAGAACTGTAGTATCTAGAAAGCGAGGCGAGTAAAGATGGGGTATCTGTTGGAATTACGAAAGACGGTCGGTAGTAGACCATTGATTAGTGTCGGGGCAACCATCCTGGTCATGAATGAGAAGCGAGAACTTTTGTTTCAACATCGTTCCGATACGTTAGATTGGGGCTTTCCAGGTGGTTCAATGGAATTGAATGAAACGTTAGAAGACGTCGCTACTCGTGAACTAAAAGAAGAGACGGGACTGATTACAAACCAATTTGAACTTATCGGTGTTTGTTCGGGTCCACGTTACTATTTCAAGTATCCAAACGGAGATGAAACATATGGCGTCATCCACCTGTTCCATGCGAAACGAGTAAGCGGAACACTGGAAATGAATGACGGGGAGAGTCTAAATCTTCAGTATTTTTCAAAAGACGCTCTTCCGGATCACATTGAAAAAAGAGCAGGCGCGCTCATGGAGCAGTTTGGCGCTTCGTTGTGGGAGTTAGATAGTTCATTCGTAACGAATAGTCCGGAGAACATGTTTCGTTCAAAAAAATAAATCCAGGACCGCAATTGCGGTTCTGGATTTATTTGTCCTGTATTCGATTAAGATGCGAGCTTGATCGCATCACGCTGCTTCCCCAACTTCACGTAACCGAGCACGATTGAGAAGATCGGGCTGAGCCAAAGGAAGAACGCGAACGGTGCGTACTCGAGCACCGGCACGCCTAGTGTCGCGGCGAAGAAGGCACCGGACACACCCCAAGGAATGAGCGGGTTGATGACCGTCCCGCCGTCTTCAAGCGCACGCGACAAGTAGCGCGGGTCGATGCCACGGTCGATAAATCCTTGTTTGAACGCTTGTCCCGGGAGCAAGATCGACAAGTACTGCTCGCCGGCGAGCAAGTTGACGCCAATCGAGCTGAGCACGACCGACAGCACCGAGCTGCCTGGCGACTTCAGACGCTCTAGTAACGCATCGACGATTGCTTGGAACACGCCCAGCTCACGGAGCAGTCCGCCGAAAGCGAGGGCAATCAACACGAGGCTGACCGACCAAAGCATCGATTCGAGGCCACCGCGATCGAGCACAGCCGCGATAGTCTCGTTCTCGACGCCCGACTTGAATCCGGCCTGCATGACACCGAACCAGTTAGAGACGTTCCAGTTACCTTGGACGAATCCGGCCGTCAACACACCGGCGAACATCCCGACGAGCATCGTCGGCAATACCGGCATACGACGGAAGGCGAGAACGGCGACGAGGACCGGGGCGAGCAGTGTCAACCATGACAAGTTGAACCGTCCGGCGAGTGCCGTCTGTGCTTCCGCGATTTGCGTCGTGTCGGCTGCTTGACCGCCGCGTCCGAGAACTGTGAATAAGATGAGTGTGATTACAATCGCGGGAACGGTCGTCCCCATCATAAAGCGGATATGGTCGAACAGTTTGACACCAGCCACAGCCGGTGCGAAGTTCGTCGTATCCGATAGCGGACTCATCTTGTCACCGAAGAGCGCACCTGACACGATGGCTCCGGCGGCGAGCGCCGGGGAAATCCCGAGTGCCATCCCGATCCCGAACAAGGCGACCCCGACGGTACCGACCGTCGTGAAGGCACTGCCCGTGAACGATGACACGATCATCGTGATGAGAAGCACGCTCGGTAAGAACCACTGGGCCGAGATTGTATTTAAACCGATGGAGAGGATCGTCGCCACCGTGCCAGACATTTGCCATACTCCAATCAACATCCCAATCAACAGCAAAATCAAGACTGGCATAATCGCTTCACGAATCCCGTTGATCATCGCGGCTTCAATTCGTTTAAAGTCACGCGTGCGATAATACGCGTAACCCCCTATTAATACCATTGTGCCAAAGATCGCCATATGTGGCGTCGCTTTGGCCAAAAACATCAGTGCGAGCAAGGAAATCCCGCTCATCAGCACGACGAATACAGCCTCTTTTCCTTTCATCTGCATCGACGTCCCCTCCTTTCAGTTCCATTATTTTCTACCTAACCGCTTAAACGCTTTTATGCATGAAAGTGTGTCAGTGATGTTCTTTACTATACCTACTTCTCTTTTCCCTGTCAAACGTCTTTTTATGGTAAAGTAAACGCTCGAGGGTGACCTCCGGAGTTCGTAACCTCCTCCGACATCAAAACTAGCGAAAAAGGAAGTGTGCACGTTGCAACACGAAAAAGCATTGGTCGTCTTCAGTGGCGGTCAAGATTCAACCACTTGCCTGTTTTGGGCAAAACAACAATTCTCTCATGTGGAAGCCGTGACGTTCGCCTACGGGCAGCGCCATGATGCGGAAATCGAGGTCGCGAAAGAGATCGCGGCCGAACTCGATGTCCCGCACCACATCCTCGATTTGTCCTTACTCGGACAACTCACCTCAAACGCGTTGACGAGACATGATCTCGACATCGATAATGCGGACGTCCCAAATACGTTCGTCGATGGACGCAACCATTTATTCTTATCCTTTGCGGCCGTCATGGCCAAACAACTCGGTATGCACCACATCATCACCGGTGTCTGTGAGACCGACTTCTCGGGCTACCCGGACTGTCGCGACCAATTCGTCAAATCATTGAACGTGACGCTCAACTTGGCGATGGACTACCCGTTCGTCATCGATACGCCGCTCATGTGGCTCGATAAAAAGCAGACGTGGGAACTCGCAGACCGGCTCGGAGCCTTCGACTTCATCAAAGAGCGGACCCTCACCTGCTATAACGGTGTACTCGGTTCAGGCTGCGGCGAATGTCCGGCGTGTGTGCTCCGTCAAAACGGGCTCGCTGCATACGAGGAGGTACGCGTATGAAACACGCCCCATTCCTCGCCCCGACGAGCGTCGAGGCTAAACAAGACGGCTCGCTCATCTACTGTCCGCACCGCGTCCAAATCGTCAAAGAAGTGACGTTCGATGCGGCCCATCACTTGTTTGATTACGATGGGAAGTGCCGAGCGCTCCACGGACATACGTACAAACTTCAAATGGGGATCAGCGGTTTTCTCGACAATCGCGGGATGACGCTCGACTTCGGTGACTTGAAAGCCATCTTTAAAGAAGAGCTCGAACCGTATCTCGACCACCGCTATTTAAATGAGTCCCTTCCATATATGAATACGACAGCAGAAAATATGTGCTACTGGATTTTCGATCAGCTCGCTAAGCACTTGCCTGACGAACGCAACGTCCGCGTTGAATTCGTCCGCCTTTATGAGACACCGACGTCATACGCCGAGTTCCGGCGCGAATGGCTGGTGGACTGATGAAGATCCCTGTCCTCGAAGTGTTCGGGCCGACGTTTCAAGGTGAAGGCCGCGCCATCGGACAGAAGACGATGTTCGTCCGGACCGCCGGTTGCGATTATCGCTGCGCCTGGTGCGACTCCGCCTTCACCTGGGACGGTTCGGAAAAACCCGACATGCTGACGGCTGATGACATCATCGTGCGTCTCGACGAGCTCGGAATGTACGATTACGTCACGATCTCAGGCGGCAACCCGCTCCTCATCGCCGGTATGAAAGACTTGGTCGAAAAGTTGAAGGTGCGCGGCGTCAAACTCGCCGTCGAGACACAAGGTAGCCGGTATCAAGACTGGCTCCAAGACATCGACGACGTGACGCTCAGTCCGAAACCACCGTCGTCCGGCATGACGACCGATTGGGAGAAACTCGACGCCATCGTCGAACGGCTGCGTCCCGAACAGACGACGTTCAAAATCGCCGTGTTCGACGAGGTCGACCTCGCCTACGCCAAAGACGTCCAAACCCGCTACACCCCGGACGTCATGTACTTGTCGGCCGGCAACCCTGAGCCCGGGGCGGACGGTGACATCACCGACGCGCAGCTCAGACGTTTGAAAGAGTTGTGGGAAGACGTTGCGCGTGACCCGTCATGGCAAAGCGTCCGTGTCTTGCCGCAGCTACACACATTACTGTACGCCAACGAACGTGGCGTCTAAGGAGAATGAATATGAGACCAGAAGACTTACAAGACTTGTCGCTCCTCGGCCAGAAGAGCGTCCCATACATTTTTGAATACGCCCCAGACGTGCTCGAGGCGTTCCCGAACCGGCATCCGGAAAACGATTATTTCGTGAAGTTCAACGCACCGGAATTCACATCGCTCTGCCCAATCACGAATCAGCCGGACTTTGCGACGATCTACATCTCGTACATACCGGACGAGAAACTTGTCGAGTCGAAGTCACTCAAGCTTTATTTATTCAGCTTCCGTAACCACGGCGACTTCCACGAAAACTGCATCAACGTCATCGGGAAAGACCTCGTCAAGCTGATGGAACCGCGCTACCTCGAAGTGTGGGGCAAGTTCACGCCCCGCGGCGGCATCTCGATCGACCCGTACTACAACTACGGCAAGCCGGGCACGAAGTACGAGCAAATGGCCGAACATCGCCTGTTCAACCACGACTTGTACCCTGAGACGGTCGACAACCGTTAAGCAAAAAGTAGGCGCTCATCCAATTGAGCGCCTACTTCTTTTTGTAACGGTTGATTTGTTGCTTGATTGGTTCGCGGAACACGGTCGCGACGAGTGTCAACAAGACAAAGACAGCGAGCGCGAGGATGACCAGCTTCATATCCCCGCTCGCGAGGCTACTACCGAGAAAATTATTAGCGAACGCCCCCGGAATCATACCGACCGAGGTCGCGAAGACATAAGCCGGGAGTCGCACTTTCGCCAAACCTGAGGCATAACTGACCAAATCAAAGTTGACGAGCGGGATCAATCGTAAGATCAAGACGTAAAAGAATCCGTCTTCTTCGATTTTGTGCTGAATCTTCTCATAATCGCTCGATTCGAAATGGCGCAGAAACCGGTCTCCGAAGCGAACCGCTACATAATAAGCGACGAGTGCGCTGAGCGTAGCGCCGATGACCGTATAGACGACACCGGGCAGCGTCCCGAACGCCAACCCGCCCGCAACCGACAAGACGGACGTCGGAAATAAAATCAACGGTCGAACTGTGAACAATAAAATATAAATGAGCGGGGCGAGCCAACCGAATTGAACGATATAATCTCGGATCTCCCCCGGTCGCAAGTCGATCCACTGATAGAGAAACGTCGCTGTCCCGAATACGAGCAAAACGACGGCAATGACCCATTGTGTTTTCCACTTGTTCATCGGTCGACCTCCCCTCTTTCTTTCATCATATCGCCTCACCTCGAAAAAGTAACGCCTTCCTTTTTTTAGGAATCACAGTGTGGTACGGTTAGAAAAAGCAGAAGGAGGAATCCCAATGTACCTGGCAGATGCCATCAAATTGAAACACCTGCTCTTGAAGCAGATTGATAAGTTGTTACAAGAAGTCGAACGGGTCGCGTTCATCGAGCTCGAGAAGGATGAGCCGCTCCCGACGATCCAATCCCGCTCGCTCGAGGATATCGAGGTCGAGCTCCAATCGATTCGGACCGACATGCGTCGTCTTGACCGCCTCGTCTGTGAAGCGCACTTGCATAACGTCATCGAGACGAACGATGGACCGCTCCCGCTCGTCGAGGCGATCGAGTTCGCCGTTCAGTTGCGAGCTCAGGCTCGGATGTATCAAGACTTGGCCGAACGTCCGAAACGCGAATTTCAATCGGGTCACGGTGAAGGCACTTCTGTCATCAAGCACGCGCTTTATGATCCGGAACTGTACCGTTTGAAGGCGCTCGACGTCGAGAAACGGGCCAACCGTATCTCAAGCGCCATCGATGCGGCCAACCACCGGACCGAAATCGACTTTGATGCGAGCCGATATATGTAAGCTAAAAACGCGCCGGGATCTTCCCGGCGCGTTTTACATGTGATGATGGTCGTTATGATGATTGTGGTGGTCATGATGGTGCGAACTAGAACGACGTCTCGGCGCCGGCTCATCGGCGAACTTCTCGCCGTCTAAAATACCGAGCCGCTTATATTGACGGTCGACCCGTTCTTTCGTCTCGTCTCCGACGTGCGCTGATTCCATGACGAGTTGATAGCTACCGAGCGCCACTCGAAACGGCTCCATCTGCGTGCGATGGATTGGAAACGACTTCACGTCCCGTAAATAATCGGCGAGCCGGTTTGCTGATGCGTCATCGGGATGATCTGCGAGGTCTGAGGCGAAATGTTGCATGTCTTTCAATAGACCCTTCGTCTTCGTCACTTGGCGAATCATGCTTATAATAGCGATTATAATCACGGTCAGAATGCCGATAATAAAAATCGGAAAGATACTGAACATCCCACTAAAAAACGAATCTCCCATCCCTGTCGAATCGATGTATACTTCTTCCCCGAATGCGAACGTGTTGACCATAATGTCTCCCCCTTTTTTCCTATATACGGACGCCGCTTCATTTGGTTTCATGCCTAAAAAAAAGCCGCGGCACTCGCCACGGCTCAACTGTCAGTTCAATTGTTTCTCCATCATGATGCGCGGTGCGCCATCTTCCGTGTACGCCCCCATGATGTCGTAGCCACAGAGCAGGTTCAAAATGATGACGCCTTTGTTCGTGTTGCGCGCTTTCGTCCGAATCGAGTGGAACCCTTGCGCTTTCACCCATTCGAGTTGCGTATCCATCAACTTGCGGCCGATCCCGTGCTTTTGGAACTCAGGATGCACGCCGCCAGCCCAGCTATAGAAGCGATATGGCTCAGCCTCGTAGCCGATTTTGAATCCGACGGGCCGGTCGTCAGAAAATGCGAGTAACACGAGCGGGTTGGCATGGCGGTACAGTCGTTCTTTAAAACGAAGTTGGTCGATGTCGCCGTACAGATGGCGATACAGGTTGAAGAATTCCTCTTCAAACTCGTTAAAGTTCGTCGTCACATCTTTCACGATAAATGAACTGGTCGTACTCATCTTTCCATCCCCTTTCGAAATATGGACAAGTTACTCGTACGCCTGTTTATTTCGCCATCTACTCGGATTTTCCTGTTTCTCGCTCAAATGCGTTCAAACCTTTTTGTTTGTACACCCCGAGTGAACGTTTCGGGAGGCTCCGTACCATCCAGTTTTTGAACACACGTTGTTTGTCCTCGATCGATAGTCCGTATCCTTCCGTCACGATATGACGGGCCCGCGTCGTCACGTCATAAAGCGAGATGGCGGCAGCGACCGAGATATTTAAACTTTGGACATAGCCTTGCATCGGGATGACGTAATTCCCGTCCGCTTTCGCGAGTGCCTGCTCCGACACACCGTGATGCTCGTTCCCGAACAAGAGCACGGTCGGTTTTGACACGTCGACGTCTTCGAGCGGGATCGCCTCTTCGCTGAGTGCCGTCGCGAGTATTTGATAGCCGTCCGCTTTCAACTGATCGATCGCTTCTTCAATCGAAGCGTGTTCGACGACGTCGACCCAGCGATCGGCACTCTTAGCGATAATCGAGTTCGGTTTGAACTTGGCCCGTCCCTCGACGACGTGAAGCGTCTGCACACCGAACGCGTCCGCCGAACGCAATACGGCCGACTGATTGTGCGGATCGTCAACGCCCTCGGTCAATACCGTGATGTGATTCGTCCGCGTGTTCAATACGTCTTGCATCCGCTTGACGCGGTCTGGCATGAGCATCGAGAACAAGAGCCGATCCTCTTCTTTCATCACGCCCGTTCGTAACAACTCTTCGAGCAACGTGGCCTGCTCTTCTTTTGACAATGCTGATGTCGTCTGTCTCCATCCCATTCTTCTCGCCCCTTTCAACCTCTAGTATTTTAGCGGGATTCGTTTCGACTGACAAGCGACGTCGTAAAACAGCGTATTTTCATCCTTCCTTGAAAATTTATAAATTTTAGGAAACCGGTTGCACAAATTTATGCAATCGATTACAATCATTAATGCAAGCGATTGCATTGGCGATCGTTCTTAACAGAGAAAAATTTCCGAACAGGAAGGAAGCGTATAGCATGAAACAGCTCATCTCATTTGATTTTTGGCAAAAACTCGGTAAGGCCTTGATGGTCGTTATCGCCGTTATGCCGGCAGCAGGACTCATGATCTCGATCGGTAAATTGATCGGCATGTCAGCCGGAGACGTCAGCATCTTACTCACGACGGCACGCATCATCGAAGACTTAGGTTGGGGCATCATCGTCAACTTACATATCTTGTTCGCAGTCGCCATCGGTGGCTCGTGGGCGAAAGACAAGGCCGGTGGTGCGTTCGCCGCACTGATCGCCTTTATTTTGATCAACCGTGTCACAGGCGCCATCTTTAACGTCAACGGTGCCATGCTCCAAGACCCGGAAGCGACAGTCCAATCCCTCTTTGGGGCCGACCTCGTCGTCGCTGACTACTTCACATCTGTCCTCGGTTCACCTGCCCTGAACATGGGTGTATTCGTCGGGATCATCGCCGGTTTCCTCGGTGGTGCTCTTTATAACCGGTTCTACAATTTCAATAAATTGCCGAACGCATTGTCGTTCTTCAACGGGAAACGGTTCGTTCCGTTCGTCGTCATCCTCGGTTCGGTCGTCGCGGCGATCGCGCTGTCGATCATCTGGCCAACGATTCAAGGGGCACTCAACAGCTTCGGCCAATGGATTGCCACGTCACGTGACACGGCACCGATCCTCGCGCCGTTCATCTACGGTGCACTCGAACGTCTGTTGTTACCGTTCGGTCTTCACCACATGCTCACCGTCCCGATGAACTACACGGAGCTCGGAGGCACGTACACGATTTTAACGGGCGCGACAGCTGGTTCAGTCGTCGCCGGTCAAGATCCGCTTTGGTTAGCTTGGGTAACGGACCTCGTCAACCTTCGCGCCGCTGGGGATACGGCTGCTTATAACACGCTGCTCGCTGACGTCGTACCGGCCCGTTTCAAAGTCGGTCAAGTCATCTTGTCGTTCGCCGCACTCATCGGTGCCGCTTATGCGATGTACCGTAACGTCGATGAGGACAAGAAAGCCCAGTACAAGCCGATGTTCCTCTCGGCCGGTCTCGCCGTCTTCTTGACGGGTGTCACTGAGCCGATCGAGTTCATGTTCATGTTCGTCGCTCCAGTCCTTTACGTCATGTATGCACTCATGGCCGGTGCTGCCTTCGCCTTGGCGGACATTATCGACCTTCGTGTCCACGCGTTCGGTGCGATCGAGCTATTGACGCGGATCCCGATGATCATCAAAGCCGGACTCCTGCAAGACTTGATCAACTTCTTCCTCGTCTCGGCTGCGTTCTTCTTCATCAACTTCGGGGTGTTCAACTTCTTCATCAAGAAGATGAACTTGCCGACGCCTGGACGTAACGGCAACTATATGGAAGAAGCGACAGAGCAATCGACGGTGACCGGCAACGAGCAGGTCATGGGGATTATCGCTCTACTCGGTGGGGAAGATAACATCGAGGACGTCGATGCATGCATGACACGTCTTCGTGTCACAGTGAAAGATATGTCGCTCGTCTCAGAAGAGCGCGAATGGAAAAAGAACGGCGCCATGGGTCTCATCTTGAAAGACCGTGGTGTCCAAGCAATCTACGGCCCGAAAGCCGACGTATTGAAGTCTGACATTCAAGACGTCATCGGTGCATAATCAACAGGCCAGCTCGTGCGAGTTGGCCTGTTTTTTCTAAAGGAGGACTACTGTGAATATTTTGACGCTCAACTGTCACGCCTGGTTAGAAGATCGGCAACAAGAAAAAATCGACTCAATCGTGGAACGGATCGCGAGCGAGGAGTATGACATCATCGCACTCCAAGAAGTGAACCAACACAAAGAAGCGCCGCTGATTGACGGTCTCATCCGTGAAAATAACTTTGCCCACGTCCTCGTTGAAAAACTCTGTGAGCAAGGGGTCGCCTATTACATGACATGGGATTTTGCCCATTACGGATATGACATCTACGAAGAAGGCGTCGCGATCTTATCGCGGACACCGTTCGTCTCGACCGAGTCGTTCTTTGTCTCCCAAACGACCGACCCGAACGATTACAAGTCCCGAAAAATCGTCAAAGCCGTCGTCAGCGGCACTGACGGACAGACGGCCGTCTACTCGTGCCATCTCGGTTGGTGGCATGATGCGGACGAACCGGCTCGTCACCAGCTCGATGAACTGCTCCGCCGCGTCGAAGATGACGACCGGGCTCTCCTGCTCGGCGACTTCAACAACGACGCGTTTCTGCGCGGTGAAGGCTACGACTATTTGATCGACCACGGTCTTCAAGACTTGTTCTTTCTCGCGGCTGAGCGCGAAGGCGATGCGACCGTCCAAGGCAAAATCGCCGGTTGGGACGAGAACAAGCAGGCGCTTCGCATCGACTTGATGTTGACGAACGCCCCGATCCACGTTTCGCGCCACGCCGTCGTCTTTGACGGCGACAACGGACCAATCGTGTCAGACCATGCCGGTGTCGAAGCGACCGCGTTTTGGCGTTAAGTTCCATGCCCTTTTCTTTCATTCCACTCTGCAAAGACACGATTATCGTGTCTTTTTTGCTGGCATTTTTACGTAAAGGGAGTACAATTTACTTATAAAAAATAAGTTTCTTGAATAAAACGACAACGTTGAGGTGAATTACATGGATCAACATCCAACAAAAGTGAATGCGGCGTTTATCATTTTACTGATCGGTGTGTTCATGGCTGCTCTTGATAACGGGATAATTAGTGCCGCCCTGACAACCATCAATGCTTCCTTTGACGTGACGGCAACCCAAGGGACGTGGGGCATCACCCTGTACACGTTGGGACTCGCCATCGCAACCCCGATTGTTGGTAAACTATCGGACCGGTATGGACGAAAAAAGCTGTTTCTCATTGAAATCGCAATTTTCACAATCGGATCGCTCGGCGTGGCATTGAGTCCGAACTTCACGTTTTTCTTAGCCTCACGGTTGCTCCAATCATTTGGCGGCGGCGGGATTTTCATCATCGCTAGTTCCTATGTTATCAGCACGTACACGAGAGAGAAGCAAGGAAGCATGCTCGGGTTGCTCGGCGGGATGAACGGAATCGCTTCGGTCATCGGTCCAAATATCGGCAGTTTCCTCATTGACATGACCGGAACGTGGCATTGGTTATTTTTGATTAACGTACCAATCGGATTACTGCTGTTAGTTGGCGGTTTCTTCTATCTTGAAGAAACGAAAGCGACCGCCTTGTCTAAAATCGATTTCCTCGGTATTTCATTGCTATCGCTGTCAATTTTAAGTGTCATGTTCGCCATCAATAATCTCGGGACAGGCGACTTGTTCCGCAGTTTGTTCTCACAAGCAGTGCTCGGATTGTTATTGATTGCTGTCGCTTTGTTCGCCCTGCTCATGTATGTCGAGAAGAAACGTGAGCGCGGAACGCGTTACGATCCATTCCTCCCATATAGCTTGCTTCGAAAACCGACGTACGCCGTGACGATGCTCATGGCCCTTTTATCGGGAACCTTGATTGGAGCCGTCATCTTTATTCCTTCGTTCGTGGAGCAAGTGCTTGGGATTCCTGCAGCGAAGTCAGGCTATTGGATGACGCCACTCGCCATCGCATCTGGAATCGGTGCCGGGGGCGGCGGATACTTTGTCGATAAGCAGGGACCCGTCAGAACATTGATCTTGTCCGGTGTCATTTCAATCATCGGTTACGGGGGGCTCGCCTTTTTCGTCGACACGAAACTGTCGTTCGTCCTCTTCTCCGTCATCGCCGGGATTGGATTTGGATTTGTACTCGGTGCGCCATTGACCGTTCTGACAGCAAACGCGGCGGGTCTTCAAAAAGGAACGGCGCTCGGGACATTGTCCGTCTCGCGTCAAATCGGATTAACGATTGCACCGACCATTTTCGGGGCATTCATCCAAAATGGATTCAGTCAATTGGACACATTGATTCCGCAGAAGTTACGAGCGTATGGAATTGACCCGGCCAGCATCCCGCAAGATCAGCTCGACCAACTCGGCGGCTCGTATGGAGATCTTCAATCTCGAATTGACCAAATTCCTATAGAGAACGTACGTCTTGCTTTAACGGATGCCTTCCAACAAGCCGCCCACTTGGCGTATCAACCTATCTATGTGGCGACAAGTGTGGCGGCGCTTCTCATCATCATCTTAGCGTTCGTTTTTCGAAAACAGTTCGAGCGTGATGCTGAAGTAATGGAGAATCGACAACAACATGAAGAGTAATCCATGAGTCGGCTCTGATTTAACCCTTTTCTTTCACAATGTGAGCGAAAAGGGTTTTGCTTTTGGCGAAAATTCGGTATGGTTGGAAACGACTGAAGTCTAACAACCTTGAACGAAAGAAGTGATTTTATTTTGACAACCACCCCATCGCTCAGTCGGACCGACTGGACGCTCATCTTATCGCTCGCATTGCTCACGTTCGTACTCGGCACAAGTGAATTTGTCATCGTCGGGATTTTGCCCGATATCGCCGATGGCCTGTCCATTTCGATTGCCACGGCCGGTACGCTCGTCTCGGCGTTCGCGATCACGTTCGCCATCGGCACACCGCTCACGATGTCGTTCACAAGCCACTTGCCAAAGCGAAAATTGATGCTCACGCTCACTGCTGCATTCATCGTCTTCAATTTGCTCAGTAGTCTCGCCCCGACGTACGGAATGTTACTTGTACTCCGGATGATGACCGCCGTCGTGACGGGTGTGCTCATCTCGCTCGCCATGCTCGTCGCGAGCGAGTCGGTTCCGGCCGGGAAGCGTGGGATTGCCGTCTCGTTCATTTTCGGCGGCTTCACGATGGCGAACGTGTTCGGTGTCCCAATCGGCACGTTCATCGGGCAACGCGCGGGCTGGGAAGCGACGTTCTTCATGACGACCGCACTCGGTGTCGTCGCCTTATTCGCGGTCTACCGCGTCGTCCCCAACCAGTTATCGAGCGCGAAAACGTCGATCTCTGACCAGCTCCGGCTCTTGACGAATCCGCGTATTTTGATTGCCTTCTTCATCCCGGCTTTCGGATTCGGTGCGACGTACGTCGTCTATACGTATCTCGTCCCGATTTTGAAAGGTGTACTTGGCGTCCCTGTCGCATGGGTCAGCCCGATTTTGTTCGCTTACGGGTTCATCTCAATCTTCAGCAACATGGCAGCCGGTAAGATTGCGAGCCATAATCCGATTGGACGGCTCCGGTTCGTCTTTCTCATTCAAGCGTTTGTCTTGGCAGCCTTGTATGTGACGACATCGAACGTGACGCTCGGTCTCATCAATATCGCGCTCATGTCGTTCATGGCAATTCTGCTCACGACGTCGACGCAAATCTATTTGATTGATTTGGCCGAGAAGTTCAATCCAGACGCCAAAGGTCTGGCCTCGTCGCTCATGCCGGTCGCGAGCAACGTCGGTATCGGGATGGGCTCTGCCGTTGGTGGTCTCGTCTATGCGAACGCACCCGTGATGATGCTCGCCCTCGTCGGCGGTGTCGTCGCCCTCATGACCGCCGTGCTCACAGCGGTCAGTCACAAGCTCGATCAACGTTAAAAACAGCGTGCCCTCATGAAGGGGCACGCTGTTTTTTAGAGCCAATCTACGATTTGATCGATCGTCTCATCAAGTTGCTGTTTCGCGCTGAGCGGGCTGTCGTTATCCCCGTCTTGCGGCCCGTACATCCCAAAGTTGGCATGATTGCCACCTTCGATCTGATGGAACGTGGCGTCACTCGGCACGCTGTCACGGCTCGCCTCGATATCGGCCGGTGTCGCCAGACCATCCAATTCACCCGAGATTGACAAGACGCGCAAGTCGCTATCCGTCATCGAGCTGATCGGATACGAGGCGAGGAAGATGACCCCGTCGACTTTATCTTCGTTTTCGAGCGCATAGCCCGAGGCGGCCGAACCGCCGAGCGAATGACCGGCGACGTACCAGCGCTCGATATCGGGATGTGCCTCGATGATTGTTTCCGCTGCATCGATATCTGCTATCCCGAGATTTAAGCGCAGCGACGGGATGGCGACAAAGTGCCCTGCTTCCGCCAATCTGGTCCCGTAATAGGCATACGCCTCTTTATCGACTTTTGCACCCGGATACAGGATAACACCGACCTCGCTCGCCGGGTCACCGAACTCTAGTCGGTTGTCGACTTGTTCGGCTTCGGCCGCATAGCCAAGCGCTTCATCCGTCGGTCCGTACGTCAGTTGCGTCCAAACGACGAAGCCGATTACGGCGACAAAGATGACGGCAAGCAACGACATCCCGATCCACTTCAGTTTTCTCTTCATTATATACCTCCATTTGCATCCACTTCGTCGTCACGGTACACTAATAGTAAAAAAGGGAAATACCAGGGGGACACCATGACGAAAAGTTCTGTAACCACGACGATTCAGTGGTTTATTTTTATTTTAGCTACCAATATTGTACCACCTCTCGCCATCGCCGCCCTATTTGAACTGTCGCCGGCCGAGACGATGACGTTCATCTCGCGCTCGCTGTTCATCTTCGCACTGTTCAGTATCATCCAGACGCTGTTCGGTCACCGTCTGCCGATTTTAGAAGGACCGGCCGGCATTTGGTGGGGTGTGTTCACACTTTATGCCTCGATCGGCCCTGCCCTTTACGGTAGCGGGCAAGAGACGCTCCAAGCGCTCGGCTTCATGCTGTTCTTGAGCGGTGTGCTCGGCGTGGTCATGACCGTGACCGGACTGCTACGGCGCATGTTGTCGCTATTCACGCCTCAAGTGCTCGGTGTCTATATGATTTTGCTCGTCCTGCAATTATCCGGTGCCGTCATTAAAGGCGGTTTCGGTGTGAGTGAGGACGGCATCAATATCGTGCAAGCCGTCGCGACAGCCGGGCTCGTCTTATTCGCACTCACGCTCGAGCGGAGCCGCTTCAAACAATACGGTCTCGTCATGACGCTTTTCGTCGGGTTCGGATTGTTCAACCTGCTCGGTCTCGGCAACCCAATCGTTCGTTCGGACTCGTTCTTCCTCGTTCCCGAGCTGTTCCCGTTCGGCGCTTGGGTATGGGATTGGAACTTACTTCCAACCGCTTTCGTCATCACACTTCTACTCATGACAAACGTGCTCGCGAACATCAAATTGATTGAGCGCATCGTCAGTTCACGGACGAAACAACAAGTCGAAGGCAACGTCGCCGCGTCCGGCGTCGTCAGCGGCGTCAGTCAGATGGTCGCTGGTTTGTTTGGAACGCCTGGACCGGTCGCGATCTCTGGGACAGCCGGTTTCTTGTCGTCAACGGAGAGTGTGCACCGTGCCCCTCACCTCGTCGCTCACGGCTTAATGATGGTGCTCGCTTTAATCGGACCGTTCGTGTCGCTCATCGCAAGCATCCCGGCCGCGGTCGGGTACGCCATCGTTACCCCGCTCATCGCGACGATGATCATCATCGGGATTAACGAGGCCGCGTTCGAGTTGAACCAAAAGACGGCGTCGCTCACGGTCGGCCTGCCGCTCGTCATCGGGGCCGGGGCGATGTTGCTCCCGCCTGGAGCGATGAATGATTTACCGCCGCTCCTTGCGACCGTGTTCTCGAACGGTCTCGTCCTCGGGACGGTCGTCGCCTTGACGACCGCCATCCTAAGCCGAATCCACGACTAAAAAAGAACTGACCTCGCGCTAAACTGTACCCTGAGTAATAGACACTAAAAAAAGTCTATTGCTCAGGGTTTTTGTGTACACTGAACTAAATCATATCGGGAGTGGATTTGAGATGTCGAAGAAGCTGTTTACGTCGAAAGAGATAA
>NZ_SJUY01000016.1:0-19491 GCF_004337175.1 Exiguobacterium sp. SH1S21
CCGTCGACTTCCCCCCGAAGGGTTCCGTCGATTTCCTGCGCTCGACTTGCATGTATTAGGCACGCCGCCAGCGTTCGTCCTGAGCCAGGATCAAACTCTCCAAAGAATTTGATATAGCTCTTGAAAATGACGAAGCTTGCGCTTCAATCAAAACTTGTAAAACTTTTTTTGCCTCATCGTTCAGTTTTCAAAGTTCGTCTGTCGCACTTTGGCGACTTAAATATCTTAACAAGTTTTAACCAAATGGTCAATAACTTTTTTAAGATTTTTTTCCGTTCGCTCTCGGCGACGTCTATTAATATATCAATAAAACTTTAACTGCGCAATAGCTTTATTAAAAAAACTTTAAAAACAAGAAACATTCTTTGTTTTTTTATAGTCCGCGACGTTTCTCTCACCAGTTCCTTCATTATATAGTGAAAAAAAGACGAGACTTTCGCCTCGTCTCAAGTTCGTAAATTAGAAAGGGACACTTGTCGTCGCTTTGCTTCTTTTAGATAAAAAAAGTATAGTGCTTCAGCCTGCTTCACTTGGGCAGCCAGTTCACCAGTGTCTTCAACGCTCACTTCAAGCATGTGGCGCTTCGTTTCGTACTTCGCCTTCGCATCTAACAGTTCTCTTAGGAACCGTTGATCATAACTATCCCGCAAAGGTTTGCGAAACCACCTCATAGTTCTCGGCGACCTTCCATCGCCCGGGAGAGGGTTACTTCATCCGCATACTCTAAATCGCCCCCGACAGGAAGTCCGTGCGCCAGACGCGTCACTTTAATCCCGGTCGGTTTGAGCAGTCTCGATAGATACATCGACGTAGCTTCCCCTTCAATGTTCGGGTTGGTCGCCAAAATCACTTCACTGACCGCTTCGTTCTCTTGCAGACGCGTCAGCAAACTCGATACGTTAATATCTTCAGGTCCAATCCCTTCCATCGGGCTAATCGCCCCATGTAACACATGATACTTCCCTCGATATTCCCGCATCTTCTCCATTGCAATAACGTCTCGTGAATCTTGCACGACACAGATGATCGTTTCATCTCGGTGCGAATCTTTACAGATCGCACACGGATCGACGTCCGTAATATGTCCGCACACTGTACAGTATTTAATATCACGCTTCGCACTGACAAGCGCCTTGGCGAACGTCAATACATCGTCCTCTTCCATATCTAATACATGGAACGCTAGCCGGATGGCAGTTTTCGGACCAATTCCTGGCAACTTTGTAAAGCTTTCAATCAAGCGTCCGATTGCTTCAGGGTATTGCAACTCGCATCTTTCCTTTCTTCACTTAAAAACCTGGAAGGTTCATCCCTTGCGTAAAACGTCCCATCTTATCGTTGACGAGTTGGTCGGCTTGTTTCATGGCGTCATTGACAGCAGCTAAAACAAGGTCTTGCAACATATCGACGTCATCTGGGTCGACCGCTTCTTCCGCGATGATGATATCCATTACTTCTTTGTGGCCACTGACGATCACTTTGACCATCCCGCCTCCGGCTGTGCCTTCAACCGTCAAGTCTTTCAACTCTTCTTGCGCTTTCGCCATATCTTTTTGCATTTTCTGCATCTGCTTCATCATGTTATTCATATTTCCCATTCCACGCATATCGAGCGCCTCCTTTTAAACTTCTTCGATTTCAACGACATCCCCAAATCGTTCGACAGCTTGAACAATGAGCGGGTCTTCTTCGACCTTCTCTTCTTCTTTATGGTCTGAACGTTCGGATTGTTTACGAAGGATGAATTCGTTTTTTAACTCGACCCAATCGCTCTCGAGCACGGCCATGATTTCTCGACGGATCCCCGTCACTTCAAACAACGCTTGCTCGATCACATCGCGGGTCCGGCCGTTTGAACTGACCTGCTCGTAGTGCCATGTCATCCCATCTTTAAATTGTACCAGTAAGGTGTCACTTGCACAAAGGACAGCTTCACTCTCATAGAACAGCGCGAAAATCGGGCCGTCCACCGTACGGATGTTGACCATAATGTCTTCCCAACTATCACGGATTGCATTCAAATGCTGCCGCTCAGCCCGTTGCAACAACTGGCGGATCCGTTCTTTCGGAACACGAACTTGCGTCCGCTTCATCACTTTCGGCTTCTCGGCAGCGGCCTCTGTGACCGCTATCCCATTTTTCTTCACTTCATTTAACTCACGACTCAATTCACGTACTTGGTCTTGAAGTTGCTTCATTTGCTCGGTCATCGTTCGTCCTTGTTCAGCGATACGAATGAACGTCAGCTCGACCAGCACTTTCGGATGGTTGGATAAGCGCATTTGTTGCTGACACTCATTCAATTCTTCGATCACTTGAAACAGCTCGTCCGTCGAGGTCGTTTCCACGAATTGGCGGAACGTCTCGTTCGGACGGGCTCGCTCTAGTAAGTCTATCGCTTGCGGAGATGCTTTTAATAGAAGGGCATCACGGTGCACGAAAACGAGATCTTCGATAAACCGTTTTAAGTCCTTCCCTTCACGCAACATCGTCTCAAGCGTCTTCAGAATTTGATCGAGTTGTCTTTGTTGCAATCCATAGGCCATATCAAGGAGAGCGTCATCCGTAACCGCACCCGTCACTTCGAGCACTGCCTCTTCCGTCAAACGGCCGTCACTGAACGCAAGCGCTTGGTCAAGCAGGCTCAATGCATCACGCATCCCACCGTCAGCGGCACGGGCAATCAGTTTGAGCGCTTCCGGATCATAGTCGTAATCTTGGTCGTTCAAAATATAAGCCATTCGTGTCTGGAGTTGACCGACTTCATGCCGCTTCACATCGAAACGTTGGCAACGTGAGATGATGGTCGCCGGAATCTTATGGGGCTCAGTCGTCGCTAAAATGAAGATCGCATGGGGTGGGGGTTCTTCCAACGTTTTCAATAGTGCATTGAACGCCCCTGTCGAAAGCATATGCACTTCATCGATAATATACACTTTATAACGCGCTTGCGAAGGCGGATACTTGACCTTGTCTCGAATTTCGCGGATCTCATCGACCCCGTTGTTTGAAGCTGCATCGATTTCGAATACGTCCGGGCTCGTCCCTTCCGTAATCGCCACACAGGTTGGGCACGTATTACACGGTTCCCTCGTCGGCGCCGTTTCGCAGTTGATTGCCTTCGCGATAATCTTCGCGAGGCTCGTCTTCCCCGTACCTCGCGGACCAGAGAATAAATAAGCGTGTGACATCCGTTCTTCGAGTAACGCATTTTGAATCGTGCGTGTGATGTGTATTTGACCGACTACCTCTTGGAATGACTGCGGACGATAGACCCGATACAATGCTTGATACGCCATGTCCCTGCCTCCTTTCATCGTTTCATCTTTTATTTCATCATACAAAAAAATCTACAACCCTGGGGCCGTAGATTAAAGTTATTAAATAAATCTGCCGCGCACCGATTTCTGAAAGCACGTCAATGTGCGTTACTCATGCAGTTTGCTCGGCCCAAGCACCCCTGCGGCACACGGTACGTCACCACTTAAGGCTGCTTCCTTCCGGACCTGACCTGGTTCATGGGTGACCGTTGCGCAGGACTCAGACGTCAACGCCACTTACACGAGGACGGGCCACACCAATGCACTTCCTCGAATCGGAATTCAGTCTCGCTATAGCGGATTGCGAGTTACAGGGCACCGCTACCTCCCCGCCTAGCACGGCAAATGGGTAAATGAAGTTAAGCACTTCTTCGAGTGCTATTACATTATACTGTTTAATCAGATGTGTTGCAACCTCTCTGTTCAAGCCGAGCCTGCTTCTTCCGTTCTCGAAGGCCGCGGAAGAAGGTTGTTAGTAGCTCTCCACATTCTTCTGCTAAAACGTTTTCGGTCACTTCGGCTTGATGATTAAACCGATCGTCTTGAAGAAGGTTCATAAGTGTCCCGCAACATCCGCCTTTGGGATCGCGGGCACCAAACACGACACGCTTCACGCGCGAGAGGATGATCGCACCCGCGCACATCGGACAAGGCTCTAACGTCACGAACAGTTCACAGTCTTCAAGCCGCCAGTTACCGAGTACCGTATTCGCTGATTCAATCGCAATCATCTCGGCATGCGCCGCCGCCAATAAATCCGTTTCACGCCGGTTATAGCCGGTCGCGATCACGTCTTCTCCTTTAACGATGACACAACCGATCGGGACTTCCCCGATTGCTTCCGCCTTCTTTGCTTCGGCGATGGCGAGCCTCATAAATCGTTCATCTCGTTCCATATTAACACCCCGTTTCTTGTCACATAGTATGAAAAAAAATGAAAATCATTTCGCTCGCCCTATCTTCTTCATTGTGTGCTAGAATGGAACTTGCACTTTGGATAATGGAGGATGACATCATATGTTTATAACGGTAGAGGGACCGATTGGTGTCGGGAAAACGTCACTGGCCCATATCATCAGTCAGCACTTTTCAATGCAGATGCTGAATGAAATTGTAGAAGAAAACCCATTTCTCGGCAAGTTTTATGAAGATATCGAAGAATGGAGTTTCCAAACGGAAATGTTCTTCTTATGCAATCGATTCAAGCAATTAGACGATATCCACAAACACCACTTGAGCCAACAGCAATCCGTCGTTTCAGACTATCATATTTTTAAGAACTTGATTTTTGCCCACCGTTCGCTGAAACCAGCCCACTTGAACAAGTATGAGCAAATCTATAAGATTTTGACACATGATATGCCGAAACCCGATGTCGTCATCTACTTGCACGCCAGTATCGAGACGCTTATGAAACGCGTAGCGTTGCGTGGACGTGAAGTAGAAGAGAACATGTCTCGCGACTACCTCGAACAACTCGCCCGGGATTACGAAACGTTTGTCGAATCGTACCGTGCGACTCACCCCGAAGTGACGATTCTTTCGTTCAGCGGAGACGAACTTGATTTTGTCCAAAACCCGGACGATTTGACGCACGTTCTCACGACGATTGAACGCGAACTAGAATTGACTAAAGGAGCCCAACTAAAATGACGCTGAATGAAAAATATAACATTCCGAATGACACGATCATTACGATCGGTGGAATGGTCGGAATCGGTAAATCGACAATCACGAACTCGCTTGCCGACGCCCTCAATTTCCGCACTTCTCTCGAGAAAGTGGACACGAACCCATACCTCGATAAATTCTATCATGATTTTGAGCGTTGGAGCTTCCATCTTCAAATCTACTTCTTGGCAGAGCGGTTCAAAGAACAGAAGAAAATCTTCCAATACGGCGGCGGCTTCATTCAAGACCGTTCGATTTATGAAGATACAGGCATCTTCGCGAAGATGCACTATGAAAAAGGCACGATGTCGCCGACAGATTACGAGACGTACTCAAGCCTGTTCGAAGCGATGGTGCTTACGCCGTTCTTCCCGCACCCTGATCTACTGATCTATCTTGAAGGCTCATTCGACCAAGTGCTCGACCGCATTCAACTGCGTGGCCGTGAGATGGAACAACAAACACCGATCGCGTATTGGGAAGAAATGTACGCCCGCTACACGGAATGGATCAACAACTTCAACTTGTGCCCGGTACTTCGTCTATCAATTGAAGAATATGACTTGATTAACGATCCGGATTCAGTTGAACTCATTCTTGAAAAAATCGGGAAACAATTGACAGTCGCCCGTGAAGCAAAAGTAAGATAAAAAGATGATGCCCCGCTCAAAAGCGAGGCATCATCTTTTTTTACAGCTGGGCAATCGGGCGTTTTCGATGTGTCGGTGTTTTCCAAGCCTTCCGGTACCCGTCAATCGTATCAAACACAGCCGCCAGAATCGTGATGGCCACGACCAATCCGAACACCCACCCGAACGAGAACACGTCGTTCGGGACATTTAGTTCGACCCAGTCGATAAAGCGCGGGTCGAACAAGCGCGACGAACCCGCCATCCAAATGATAAAGGCGGCTGAGGCTACGTTATAGATCAAATTGAACGAGGCGAGTGCATACGTCCAACGTCCTTTCACCCATTTCCAAACACCGAGGACGACTTGAAGCAAAATGACGGCTAAGAACAACCAGACCACTTCAAACAAGAACGATTGATTAAAAATCGGGACAATCATCGAGAAACCTTCCCCTGTCGACTCATAAATCCCGAGAAACCGCTCGGCGTTCAAATACACCCCGAACCAAACCGCCGTAAAGAACAATCCAAATCCGGCATCCAATTTACTGATCCGTCCTCCGCGGTCCCGATCACGCAATGTGGACACATTCCAACTCATGTCAGGGGCGACCGCATCGCTCGGCGCGTAACGCTCAATCAAAAAGAAGACGAGCGTGATCCAAAAAACGAGTTGAATCCCAACGTCCCATAACGTGTCGAACAAATTCGTGAGAAAGATTCCGATTGTCGGCATGGCCGGTCCAGAGAATGTCGGGATGCTCGCCATGAGCAAACCGAAGAAGACTACAGCCATCACGATCGGGACGACGAGCTTGACCACATTGACATACATCGGGAAAAACTTAGGTCCAATCAAATACTGGCCGTCTTTATAACGCGCAGCAACGATGGCCGGATGCCCCATCTGTTCGAGCACGCGCTTCACTTCCGTCTCGGTCGGCTGATCCGGCAGCTTCGCTTCGATATCCTCCCTAATCGCAACGGCAGCTTCGTCTCTCCGCTTCGGCGGGACATGCCTGACCACTTCATCGACATACGCTTCAATCCAGTCCATGACGCTCCTCTCCTTTCTAACGCGCCACCAGTCTCTACCTTATTAAGATTCCCGATTCAAGCTGAGATTAGCCACTTTTCGCTGTTTCGCCATAAACAAAAAAAGCCGCAGACCGTAGTCTACGACAAAAAAAAAAAAACGCATCTGCCTGTGCAGACGCCTAAAAAGCGGAGTTGGTGGGATTCGAACCCACGCGAGCCTTACGACTCCTAACGGATTTCGAGTCCGTCCCCTTCAGCCGGGCTTGGGTACAACTCCAAGCTGAAAAAAGTGTAAAAAAAAAGAAAGTGGAAGAGGTGGTGGGATTCGAACCCACGCGGGCTGTTACACCCCTGACGGTTTTCAAGACCGTTCCCTTAAACCACTTGGGTACACCTCCACGATGTATGCAATTGTTGAGCCTCTAAATAAAAATGGAAGAGGTGGTGGGATTCGAACCCACGCGGGCTGTTACACCCCTGACGGTTTTCAAGACCGTTCCCTTAAACCACTTGGGTACACCTCCACGGCTCATATGCAGTTGACGAACAAACATCTCGCTCGACATGATTTATAGTACCAACTCAGCAAGCAGATGTCAAACCCTTTTGTAAAAAAACATTTAAAAAAAAGCCTATCCGGAATGATACGTTCGGATAGGCCATTCCTCGTTTAACGGGGAAGTTCAATTTTTTCAATTCCGCCCATGTATGGACGTAGCGCTTCTGGGATGACGACCGATCCATCGGCTTGTTGGAAGTTCTCTAAAATCGCGGCGACGGTCCGACCGACAGCAAGCCCTGAACCGTTGAGTGTATGCACGAACTCCGGTTTGGCATTCACATCACGACGGAAGCGGATCCCGGCACGACGCGCTTGGAAGTCCTCGAAGTTTGAGCAAGATGAGATCTCGCGATATACACCTTGAGCCGGCATCCATACTTCAATATCGTACTTCTTCGCTGCGGTGAAACCGAGGTCGGCTGTGCACATGCTGAGTACTTGATACGGAAGACCGAGGCGTTTCAATACTTCTTCCGCGTGTCCTGTCAACAACTCGAGTTGTTCGTAAGACTCTTCCGGTTTGACGAAGCGGACGAGCTCGACTTTGTTGAACTGATGCTGACGGATGAGACCGCGTGTGTCACGACCGGCAGATCCCGCTTCTGAACGGAAGCAAGCGCTGTAAGCTGTATACGTGATCGGCAAGTTCGCTTCAGCGATAATCTCGTCGCGGTGCATGTTCGTCACCGGTACTTCCGCTGTCGGGACGAGGAAGTAATTCGTGTCGGCCACTTTGAACGCATCTTCTTCAAATTTAGGCAACTGACCCGTCCCTGTCATCGCGTCACGGTTAACCATGTACGGCGGGAGCACTTCAGAATAGCCGTGCTCATCGGCATGCATATCCATCATGAAGTTGATCAACGCCCGTTCTAAGCGAGCACCTAATCCTTTATAGAAGACAAAACGGCTTCCCGTCACTTTACCGGCGCGTTCGACGTCGACAATTTTCAAGTCTTCCATCACGTCCCAATGCTGTTTCATCTCAAAATCGAACTCTGGCTTCGTTCCGACTTCGCGGATCGTGACGTTGTCGTCTTCTGTTTCACCGATCGGCGTTGATTCATGCGGGATGTTCGGGATGCTTAGGAGAATCATGTTCAACTCGGCTTCCACTTCACGTAATTCCTCGTCGAGCAACTTGATCTCATCACCAAGTCGGCGTGTTTCAAGGATCGGTGCTTCCGCGTCTTGCTTGTTGCGCTTGAGCTCAGCGATTTGTTTCGTCGCTTCATTTCGTTTTGCTTTCTTCACATCGACCTCGTTGATGAGGTCTCGGCGTTTCTCTTCTAACTCCGGAAAACGGTCGAGCGCACTCAAGTCTTCACCGCGTTGGGCGAGCTTGGTTTTAATCCCTTCAAAATCTTGACGTAATCGTTTGATGTCTAACATAACTAGTTCCTCCTTTTTTGCATAAAAAAGGTGGCACGCCCCTTTCCCGTAGGAAAGGGACGAACCACCTTGGATCCGCGTTGCCACCCTCGTTGCCTAAAACTAGGCCACTCGATGCACGTAACGTGTGCGTGACGTGACTTGTTTCCAAGTCAATGCTCCGAGGCCGATTCAGTTACGTCGTCCCACTAGTTTGCACCAACCACTAGCTCTCTGTAAGTAGATGACTGTAACGTACTTTTCCTCATCGTTGCATCTGTCATTGAATTAATTTTACTTTACAACATCTCGACTCTATCGACAAGACTCAGTTTTCCTAGGACGAGTCGAACCTCCTCTAAAAAGTCTGCGAAGGCCCGGCTCATCCGAGTCAAAAATGAAGCGGTCTCGACTGATTCGGCAGTCACAAGTGTTCCTGTCGGCGGACTCTCGCCGTCAAGATAGCGGACGCTCTCTGAAGGTTCAATCGTGACCGTCCCGACTTGTTGATCGACTGCGACCGGTGCTTTCGTGTCCGGAAGGTCATAGACTGGTTCAGGGACGGCTTGTCCTTTCTCGACGAGCACTTCGAATGCCGCTGTCGTCCGCACAGCTACCGTTTCAACTTCTCCCTCGGCGACGAATACATTCTCCGGCACGATTTCTCCGGTCCGTAAAATCGGTGTCATGACAAAGTCGCGATAAGCGAACTCATGAAGTGCTTTCGTCGCCTCATAGCGCCCGTTGTCCGTCTCGGCCCCAAGGACGACGGAGAGCACGGTCCGACCATCTCGTGTCGATACGCCGATGAAGCAATAACCGGCGTCATCTGTCGTGCCCGTCTTAAAACCGAGCATCCCTGGATACGCCAAATCGCGCCCTGAGAGCATCCGATTCGTCGCTTCGAATCTGACGCCGTCAATATCGACATACGCTCGCTTCGTCACGTCGAGCACATCCGGAAATTTCGTCAAGTAGGCGAGCGCGAGCCTCATCAAATCATTGGCTGACGTCAAGTTTTCTCCTGGACGCCCTGCTGATACAGAATCTAGTCCCGAAGCGTTCGCGAACGTCGTCTGGGTCATGCCGAGCTCGGTCGCCCGCTCGTTCATCTGTTGAACGAACGCGTCTTCCGACCCCGCCACCGCCTCGGACAGTGTCACCGCGGCCTCGTTCGCCGAGCGGATGAGCGCCACGTCATATAGTTCCTTGACTGTATACGGTTTATTGACGAGCGGGATGCGGGCGAGCCCTGGTTTACGCGTCAAGGCTAATGCCGCTTCACTAGGCGTCACTTCTTCGTTCCAACTCAGTTCTCCTGACTCGACTGCCTCCCGAACGAGGAAAGTGGTCATCAGCTTTGTGATCGACGCCGGTGGGAGCATCGCATCTTCATCTTTCGAAAAAAGAACCTGCCCGGTCGTCATATCGACGAGCATCGCACCGCTAGCTTCGACTTTAGGCGCTGCTGAAGCGTTCATCGGGGAAACAATCGTTATAAGGACAGCGCATATGAGCACCGAAACAATCCATTTATCTTTCACAGTCTTACCCCTTTCTGTACGTGTCTCGTTACAGTGTAGCAGAAAAAGACCCCCTATTTACAGGGAGTCTTCGACTCATGCGAGTTGATGCTTCGTCGCCTCGACGATTTCTAAGAAATAGCGGTGCATCGACAAGTCATCCGTCAGTTCTGGATGGAACGAACAGGCAACGTATTTGTCGTAGCGTACTGCAACGATCGCTTCTTCGACCTCGGCGAGGACTTCGACGTTAGCGTCAACCGCTGCTACTTGCGGGGCCCGGATGAACACCGCTTCAACCGCGTCATCGATTCCTTTGACCGGTAAATCGACCTCGAAACTGTCGACTTGACGTCCGAACGCGTTGCGCTTGACGGTCATCGGGATTTTGCGAAGGTGGGCATCATACCCTTCCACTTCGGTCGCGAGTAAAATCAGTCCGGCACATGTGCCGAACATCGGCAACGATGTGTTCGCACGAAGCGGTTCGAGCAGGTCATAGCGGTCGAGCAGACGACGCATCGCCGTGCTCTCCCCGCCTGGCAAGACGAGTCCGTCGATGCGGTCCAAGTCTTCGACCGAACGGACGACGAGCGTATCTGCACCGAGCGCCTCGAGCATGCGGACGTGTTCACGAATCGCACCTTGCATTCCGAGTACACCGATCGTCGTCATCTTACCAACCTCGCGGCGCCATGAGCTCTTCTGGTTTGAGCGTGCGAACGTCGAGTCCTTTCATCGCTTCGCCAAGACCTTTTGACAAGTGAGCGATTCGCTCGTAGTCGTCATGGTATGTCGTCGCTTCAACGATGGCACGGGCAAATTTCTCTGGGTTCTCTGCTTTAAAGATACCTGATCCGACGAAGACGCCGTCCGCACCGAGGTGCATCATGAGTGCCGCGTCTGCCGGCGTCGCGATACCACCTGCTGCGAAGTTGACGACCGGAAGACGGCCCGCTTCACGAATTTGCATGAGCACTTCGAACGGGGCACCAAGGTCGCGCGCTTCTGTCATCACTTCATCGATGCTCATTGAAAGCAAGCGTTTCACTTGTGCTTGGACAGTACGCATGTGACGAACCGCTTCGACGATGTTTCCTGTCCCTGGCTCACCTTTTGTCCGGATCATCGCTGCACCTTCACCGATGCGGCGTGAAGCTTCTCCGAGGTCACGCGCTCCGCAGACGAACGGCGCATTGTAATCACGCTTGTAAAGATGGAACTCTTCATCGGCCGGTGTCAACACTTCGCTCTCGTCGATGAAATCGACCCCCATCGATTCAAGGACACGGGCTTCGGCGATATGTCCGATGCGGCATTTCGCCATGACCGGTACAGATACCGCTCCCATGACATCTTCGATGATTGTCGGGTCTGCCATCCGGGCGACGCCACCCATTTTACGAATGTCTGATGGTACGCGTTCGAGCGCCATGACTGCCACGGCTCCTGCCGCTTCAGCAATCTTCGCCTGTTCAGCGTTGATGACGTCCATGATGACGCCACCTTTTTGCATTTCGGCCATTCCACGTTTGACTTTATCTGTCCCTACTTGTCTCTTTTCCATATAAATCGCCTCCATTAAGCTAGTCTACTTGCAAGTATAGATTGATTTGACTATATTGAAAGTGCCAGTTTTATATTTTTTAAAGTGGTCAGTTTGAATAGAAGGGTTCATGCTCGTTTCCTCGAATCTTATTACGTATAAGGGAGGAATGTTTTATGGACCAATGGAACCCGCGAGATCAAGCGGAAAACCGTTCCTTTTACGGGAAGCCTGGACTGATTTCGTTCATTCTCGTCATCGGATTCGTGCTCTATGTTTTCTTCGGCTGACAGAAGAGAGGACAACTTATGGATATGCTCACATTCTCGCTCGAGCCCGAATCGAGCACCCCGCTTTATGAACAGCTCTATTTACACATCCGGCAAGCGATCGTCGACGATACGCTCATGACCGGAACGAAACTGCCGTCAAAACGGAAGCTCGGCCAATTTTTGGACGTCTCGCAAACGACGGTCGAGCTCGCTTACGCCCAGCTACTTGCTGAAGGATATATCGAGTCGCTGCCACGGAAAGGGTTTTACGTCTTGCCGCAAGAAGAGCTATACGTCAGGCGTGGCACCAGCACGATCGAACCGCTTCCGACGAAAAAAACATACTCGTTCGACTTATACCCGAGTCAGATTGATACGACCGCATTCCCGTTCGAACGTTGGCGCCGTCACTTGAAACAAGTCGTCGCCGAGGAGAATCATGAACTGCTCGCACTCGGGTCGGTGCAAGGCGACCTCGTACTCCGCCAAGAAATCGCCACGTACTTGTATCACTCCCGTGGCGTTCATTGTTCGCCCGAGCAGATCATCGTCGGTTCTGGGACCGAGCAATTGTTGCCTCAACTGCTCGACTTACTCACCGACGCGACGACGTTCGGGATTGAAGACCCGGGCTATCCGCTAACGCGACAGCTGTTCGAACATCAAAATCGAAGCTATGTCCCGCTCCCTGTCGACGACAGCGGGGTCCTTGTCGATCGACTCGAGGCAGAGGCAATCGATGCGGTTTATGTGACCCCGGCCCATCAGTTCCCGACCGGTACGATCCTGTCCGTCAGCCGTCGCCAGCGCCTCCTCAACTGGGCGTCCGAGCGGCAAACATACATCATTGAAGATGATTACGATAGCGAGTTTCGTTACAGCGGCAAACCGATTCCTTCGTTGCAAAGCATGGATCAAAACGAACGTGTCGTTTATTTGAGCACGTTTTCGAAGTCGCTCATGCCTTCGCTCCGTATCGGTTACATGGTGCTTCCGCCCCCACTGCTAAACCGCTATCGGGAACGGTATCGCCATTTCACCTGCAGCGTGCCGCGTTTCGAGCAACATGCGCTAACCGAGTTTATGGCGAGCGGCGATTTCGAGAAACATTTGAACCGGATGCGCAAAACGTACCGCCGCAAACTCGAGACCGTGATCACGGCGTTCAAACCATACGAGCCGCTCGTCACAATCACTGGCGCCAGCGCTGGTCTCCACATCGTCCTCTCGGTCGATACAGCACAAACTAGCGAGCAATTGAAGCAACTCGCTGAACAGTCAGGCATTCGTATCAAGGCGATGGCCGACTATCGTATCAATTCACGCGACACGAGACCGCAACTGCTGTTTGGTTTCGCCGCCCTGCCTGAAGCGACGTTACAAACGGCGATTGACCAGTTGATGGCCTGTTGGAATATCGGGAAGGGAGGGCCATATGGGAAAACCTCGCGATGAAACAATGATCAGACGCTCACGCTACGTCATCGGCATCGTCTGTTTGTTGATCGGTAGCCTCTTTTTGACCGAGTCATGGTGGAAAGACCGTGTCGCCACCTCGAACAGCAAACGTGTGACTGAAGCGATTCAACTCCAACAGCCGGATCGGGGCGAATTCGACTTCGAAACGGTCGAACCGTTATCGTGGGACGACTTGTTAAACGTGCGCAATCGATTTCATGATTTGCCGACAATCGGCATGATCACGATTCCAGATATCGATTTAGAATTACCAATTTTGTACGGTCTCGACAATGAGAATTTGGCGGTCGGGGCTGGTACGATGCGCGCTTCCCAACAGATGGGGCGTGGGAATTACGCACTAGCCGGTCATTACACCCAAAGTCCGACAGCCTTGTTCGGACCGCTCCATACGCTCAAGACGGGAACGATGATTTACGTGACCGATTTGACGAACACGTATCAATACCGGACGGAGGCACTCGAGACCGTTCCCCCGACACGGGTCGATGTGCTGGACGAGACGACAGATGCGACCATTACCTTGATCACGTGCACGTTCGATGCGACGGAACGATTAATCGTCAAGGGAGAGCTCGTGCAGACAACACCTTATAAGTCTAACTGAGCGTTCTTCCACACGAAGGACGTTTTATTGTTTTTCAAAAAACATATTGTGAGCGCTTACATAATCAGCTAAACTATTTCTGGAACCGTTTGCACAAAATTGACAATCCGTTGCCCTGTAGACGACCTATTTTACGAAAGAGGTGCTCTCATGAAGAAGAACAATACGGCACGACGTACGACGACATTACTCTTATCTTCTGTCCTGCTCATTCAAGCCGGTGTCCCGGTGAACGTCTTGGCCGAACCGACGACGGTGGCAGTCGATGGGAATAAAACCGATTGGACAGACGTCTCGGCGCTGGCGTCATCGGCAGATGTTGGTTGGCAAGGCTTCGATCTCGGCAATCTTTATCTTCAAAATGACAAAACGAACCTGTACTTCTATGTCGATGCGTTCAACGTCCCGAACTGGGGCGACAACGGCCAATACATAAACATCGCCCTCCAAGTGAACGATGAAGATTCTGGCGTCGCCACTAACCCACTCGGTTACCCGTTCAACTTTAGTCAAACAGACAAAAAACCACAGTATCACATCTTACTTCGTGTCGATGGGGACAAGTCTGTCAAAGAAGCCGCGCTCTATGAAGCTGGGAAGACGACCCCGCTCGCGAACTTGGCAAACTTGAACGGTGCTTCGTTCGCCCTCGACCGGACGACAGGATTCGAAGGAAAAATCCCGTTGTCGCTGCTCGGTTTGAAAAATGACGACACGGTCCGTGCTCTCACCGTCCTCAGCGGAAATAATGCCGGTGAACACGGTGCGTTCGATACGATTCCGAGCAACGGATCTAACAAACTAGCCGACAGCTGGAACGTCTCGGCCAACCCGTCGACTCAATCTGTGTACAGCCCTGCCTATACGCTCAGCGGCGTCGAGACGGTGACGCAGCTTGAAGTAACGAACGTCGACCCGTCGAATCAGTCTGAAGATGCCGACGTATCTGCTCCCATCACCTGGACGTTCAATGAACCGGTGACGTTAGACGCCTCAAATGTCAGCTTGATGAGCGGAGAAACGACCGTCCCGTTCACTGCCGAAGCAAACGGTTCGACCGTGACGGTCACGCCGACGAGCAAACTCGGACTCGGTCAAACATACACGGCCACATTGCCAGCCGGGGCCGTCAAAGGTAATCTATCGACCACGACGCTACCTGCACTGACGACTTCGTTCAAGACCGTCACGGAGCTGGCTGATCCATGGAAAACGCAGCGGTATATCGAAATGCTGTATGTCCGCGCCGATCAAGACTATACCGATTGGAACTTGTGGACGTGGAGCACCGGGGCAAAAGATGGACAAGTGGATCCCTACAAAATTACGGAAGACGGCGCCATTTTCCGGATTCCGGTCGGGAAAGATGCGACGAACGTCGGATTTGTCATCCGTAAAGGAACCGATTGGGCAGTCAAGGACGCCTACGGTGAAGACCGTTACGTGAAACTCGGAAATGATCGTGTCACGAAAGTCGTCGTCGCGAGCGGCCAAGGCGCCTTCCATCAAGTACCAACCATTCAAGGACCGGTGTTCGAGGACGGGACCGTCACGTTCTTCTATCGGGACAAAGACTTGTACGAGGCAGGACAGCTCGATCAACTCGACCGTGTCGCCTTAAACGTGAATGGCGTGACCTATCCGATGACGTATGAAGACAAGAACGAATGGTACCGTCATACCGTCCGTCTTCCGGAAGGGACGCATGACTATACGTTCCTCGTCACGAAAAACGGCGTCACGACCGAAGTGACGGATCCCTATTTTGAAGCGTCAACCGTCGAATACCGTCGTCCGGCCGTCAAACTCACGTCTTCGATCGCACCGAAAGCGATCAGTTCGCGGGAGAATGCCGTCGTTCACGTCAAACCGACGCTACCAGAAGGCGTGACGCTTCGCGAACTCTATATCGATGCCCGCCCGCTTGGTGGACCGGCTAAACTTTCAATCGATCCGGCGCTCAATAAACAGACGATTGCAGTCAAAGATACGGTCAAGCCAGGCAACAAAACTTTGACGATCACGGCCGTGGATCAATATGGCAACGTCCATAAAACGACGGCTTCCGTAAACGTCCGACCGGTCACGATGAAAGACAAGCAAGCGTTTGACTGGGACGAAGCCCGGATCTACTTCATGTTGACAGACCGTTTTTATGACGGCGACAAGACAAACAATAATCCGAACGGTGAATATTATGACCAAGATCATCTCGAGTCGTATCACGGCGGCGATTTCGCCGGGATCACGAAAAAACTCGACTATCTCGACAAGCTCGGGATCAACACGATTTGGATCACCCCAATCGTCGATAATATCGATTGGGATCTCCGCTACGGTAAAGATGGCTCTCAATACGGCTATCACGGTTACTGGGCCAAAAACTTCGAGAAACTTGATGAACATCTCGGAGACATGCAGGCGTTCCATCGCCTGATCGATGCGGCCCACGCACGCGGCATCAAGATCATGGTCGACGTCGTCTTGAACCACCCAGGCTACGGAATGGAACCAGGCGCCGACAGCACAGGGGCGACGAATTTCCCTACGAACAAGGAACGTGATGCCTTTAAAGACATGATTCGTGACACGCCTGTCGACGGGGACGATTTGAAAATGTCGCTCTCCGGCCTTCCTGACTTTAAGACAGAGGAAGCTGCCGTCCGTGAACAACTCGTCAAATGGCAGACTGACTGGATCAAGCGTTCGAAGACGAAACAAGGGAATACGATCGATTACTTCCGTGTTGATACGGTCAAGCACGTTGACTCGACGACGTGGAAGTCGTTTAAGAATGAACTGACCGCGCTCAAGCCAGACTTTAAAATGATTGGTGAGCATTACGGGGCGAGTGTGAACAACACAGGCGGCTATCTCCGGAGCGGCCAGATGGATTCGTTGCTTGATTTCGACTTCAAGTACCAAGCAGAAAATTTCATCAACGGGAACATTGATGGGGTCGAGAGTGCTCTTCAATACCGGAACACCCAACTCTCGAACGAAGCGACACTCGGCCAGTTCCTCAGCAGCCACGATGAAGATGGCTTCCTCATCTCTCGTGCTGGCGGCGATGAAGGTAAGCATATGGTCGCAGCCTCGCTCCAAATGACGGCGAAAGGGCAACCGGTCATCTACTATGGAGAAGAGATCGGTCAATCTGGGAAACATGCCTTAGACATGGACAAAGGCGAGTTTAACGAAAACCGTTATGACTTTGACTGGAAACGGGTGAACGGTGAAGGCAAAGACATGCACGCCCACTATCAAAAGTTGCTCAACATTCGCGCAGACTATTCAAAAGTGTTCAGCAAAGGAACACGTTCGGTCGTTGCCGGCGGTTCGAGCACCGGTTACTCGATTTTTGAACGGACATACGGAAAAGAGTCTGTCCTCGTCGGATTGAACACGAAAGAGTCGGTTCAAACGGCAACATTCCAAACAAAACATAAGCAGAACACAGTACTCGTCGACCGCTACAGCGGGCGGACGTACGTTGTCAAACGCGATGGCAAGGTGACCGTAAACCTACCAGCGCAAGATCAAGGCGGCACGGTAATCCTCGTCACGAAGCCTAAAAAATAATCAGCAAAAAGCCGTTGTCCCTTTTCAGGAGACAACGGCTTATTTGTTAACGTGAATAGTTTGGTGCTTCCTTTGTGATGTGGACATCGTGTGGGTGGCTTTCTTGCAGGCCGGCTCCAGTCATTCGAATGAACTGCGTATCTTCTCGCAATGCTCGAATGTCGGCAGCGCCGCAATAGCCCATTCCCGAACGAAGGCCACCAATGAGTTGATACACCGTGTCGGCCAGCTCGCCTCGGTAAGCGACGCGTCCTTCAATTCCTTCTGGAACGAATTTTTTATCCGCTTCTTGGAAGTAACGGTCTTGACTGCCTCGCTTCATCGAAGCTTCCGATCCCATACCGCGATACGTCTTAAACTGACGACCTTGATAGATCTCCATCTCTCCTGGGCTCTCTTTTACACCGGCGAGCAGGCTGCCGAGCATGACAGCGCTTGCGCCAGCAGCGATTGCCTTGACGATGTCGCCCGAGTACTTGATTCCACCGTCAGCGATGACCGTGACACCGTGCTCCCGCGCTTCTGTCACGCAGTCATAGACTGCCGTGATTTGAGGGACACCGACTCCGGCAACAACCCGTGTCGTACAAATCGAACCCGGACCGATTCCGACTTTAATGACTGAAGCGCCGGCCTCGATCAAAGCACGTGTCGCTTCTGCCGTCGCCACGTTACCAGCGATGATTGGAAGTGTCGGGAACAAATCACGCAGTTCTTTCACTTTCTCGATGACACCAGCCGAGTGGCCGTGTGCTGTATCGACAACGAGCGCATCCACGCCTGCATCGACAAGGATTTGAGCACGCGAAGCAGCGTCTTTTGTTACCCCGACAGCTGCCGCCACAAGAAGACGCCCTTGTTTGTCTTTCGCAGCGTGAGGGAATTGCTCAACTTTCTCGATATCTTTCGTCGTGATCAAGCCCTTTAAAACGCCGGCATCGTCGACGAGTGGTAACTTCTCGATGCGGTGTTGGTGCAGAATTCGCTCTGCTTCTTCAAGAGAAGTTCCGACTTTGGCAGTGACAAGATTTTCTGTCGTCATGACGTCTTCGATCACAGTCGAATAGTCTCTGATGAAGCGAAGGTCACGGTTAGTCAAAATACCGATCAATTTCCGTTCTTGTTCAGAATTGACGATGGGGACACCGGAAATGCGGTATTTACTCATTAAATACTCGGCATCATAAATTTGGCGCTCTGGCGTCAAATAAAATGGATTCGTAATGACTCCGTTCTCCGAACGTTTTACACGGTCGACATGCTCTGCTTGCATTTCCATCGACATGTTTTTGTGGATGACGCCAAGACCACCTTGACGCGCCATGGCGATCGCCATCGGTGCTTCCGTCACTGTGTCCATACCAGCGCTGATGACCGGAATGTTTAACTCGAGCCCTTCACATAGCTTCGTACTCAGATTTACATCTCTTGGCAAGACATTTGAAAACCGCGGTACGAGTAAGACATCATCAAACGTTAATCCTTCTTTTGCAAACTTGTTTTCCCACATAAAAATCGATTGCCCCTTTCTCTATCGGACCCGAATCTTTGTTTCGAAATATTTCTGTAATGGTAACAGGTATAGCTCGAAAGTGCAATTCAATTCACGATGTTCAGAAAGTTCAGAATTGTGTTCATTCCTGTTGAATCCTTCTCAAATCATTCGGAAATTGTCCACGTTACCGGAAAGACAAGCAAATAATAATCGGTTTTAGAAATAGAAAAAGACGACCAAGCGTGTGCTTGGTCGTCCTTCATATGGCCTGGCAACGTCCTATCCTCACAGGGGGAGACCCCCAACTACTTTCGGCGCTGAAGCGCTTAACTTCCGTGTTCGGCATGGGAACGGGTGTGGCCGCTTCGCTATCGCCACCAGACAAGGGATTGT
>NZ_SJUY01000017.1:0-16658 GCF_004337175.1 Exiguobacterium sp. SH1S21
CCATAGAGACGTCATGAGCCTCCTCGATTTCCTTCCAGGTGCATGTTCCTTCTTCCAGCATACGTAGTGCACTCAGTTTTTGTTCAATCGAATGCCGACTTCTCGCCATAAAAAAACACTCCCCAATAGATAAACAGATTTGTTATTTCATCTGTCTACCTATTGGGTAGCATATCAAACGTTCAGCCAGGTCTCTTTGAATTAGTTCGATGAACGCATGAATTGATGAATGCCGGAAGCAGTCGCATCAGCCATCCGTTGACGATATGTCGTACTCGTTAGATGAGCGCGATCGTTCGCATTGCCAATAAATCCGTATTCGACGAGCGTCGACGGGACGGTATTCTTTCCGATGACATACACGTTTTGATACTTCACGCCACGGTTACGAATCGTTGGGATGCGTACGCCGAGTTCACGGTTGATGACCGCTCCTAAGTTACGACTCGCGGAGACGTAAGGGTTTGTCGTGTAGCTCTCCGTCGTTGGGACGAGCACTTCATGGCCTTGGTAGGCCGTACTCGGTGCCGAGTTGGCATGGATGCTTACAAAAGCGCTCCCTTTATAAGACTTTGTCAACGAAACGCGCTGGGCGAGGGATAAGTAGCCATCGTTTGCACGAGTCATTTTGACGTTATAGTTGTACGTGCTCGATAGTGTGTTCGCCAAGCGCTTAGCGATGTCGAGTGCAATGACTTTCTCTTGGACAGATCCGTAAACCGCACCAGGATCGTTCCCGCCATGGCCGGCATCGATGACGACGGTTCGTCCTGACCCGGTTGAAGTAGTGGGTGTCGTCGTTGTGCCCGCTTTCAAATAGCGCGCTGCGACGTAGCCGGTCTTTCCACCGTAAGAGACTTTATACCACGAGCCATACGTCCCTCGGTAAGTCACATTGCGGCCAGATGGGATGGTAAGCAATACCGTTCCGGTCGTCGAGGCACTCTTTCGCAAGTTCAAGTTGACAGTCGTCGTATAAGATTTTGTCGAGCTTGTCGTTGTCGATGGACTTGAAGCTTTTAAATATTGTGAGGAGACGTAACCGGTCTGTCCGCCATACGTCACTTTGTACCATGAACCGTATGTGCTGACATAAGTCACTCGTTTCCCTGTTGGAATCGTCAACAGAATCGTACCTCTCGTCGAGGCGCTTTTCCGTAAATTTAAGTTGACGGTTGTCGTATAGGCTTTCGTTGAACTAGTCGTCATCGTCGAAGCGGTTGTCTGCTTCACATACTGTGAAGCGACGTATCCCGTCTTGCCACCGTAAGAGACTTTATACCACGAGCCGTACTTGCTTATGTATTTGATCGTCGCGCCTGACGGGATTGTCAGAAGGACTTTGCTCCAAGTCGCTGCACTAAGGCGAAGGTTTAAATTGGCGGTTGTTTTATATGTAGTGGCCGCTTCGACACGAGTTGATTCAAATCCGGTCTGTGAAAGCTCGAGAGGTACGACTGCTGCGCCAGTGAAGACGAGGGATGTGCTAAGTAAGAGTTTTAAATGCCAAGGTGTTTTTTCTATGTTCAATCGTGATTCGCTCCTTTTTCTTGAATCTTTGAAATAACGATGAAATGAAATCGTCTTCATGTCTTCGCTATTATATAAGTAAACAAGAAAAAAATGGAGATTAATATGTAAATTGTTTATCTTTTTTTGAAAAATAGAACGATAGTCGCATTTGGAATAAAAAAGAGACACGAAGATAAACTAAATTATCTACCTATAAAAACACCTCAAGAAAGTTGGACTTTTAAGTCCGAACTTCTTGAGGTGTTCATATGAGAAACGTTTTTTGAAATTAGATAAGACGTGGAAGCTCTTCAGAAAAGGGTTTAGTTGTTTCTACCGCTTGAGTAATACGTGGAGCTTCTTCAGCAAACTTTCTGATTGGTGATTCAACTTTAGTGATGCGTGGAGCTTCTTCAGCATAGTTTAAAACTGGAGCTTCGATTTTGGTAATGCGTGGAGCTTCTTCGGCTAGTGGTTTAAACGAACTTCCTAGTAGAAAAATTGCTGCTGCGATAAAAAAGAATCCTGTTGCTTTTTTCATGATCAAATTCCTCCTATGTGTGTTGGTTTATGTGGATAAGCTATGATCCCTAGTATGATGTTGCTCAGTAGTCAGAGAGGGGAGATTCTAGCAATGTGTAGATTGCTTCAGATTGTTGAGCAATCCGTGATTCAAAATCTCCGATGAATTGTTGTGGCATGTTCGGTTCATAGAGAGTAACTTTGTCATACTCTTCTGTCGTAGCAGATGACAAAATTGGAACATGGGCTTCTTGACTGAGCAGTGTGCTGCAAAGAGGAGGAAATTGATTTTCAAACTGTTGGAGCGGTTCAGGTCGCCAACAGATTGATGCTTCTGGAAGAATGTATAGGATGTGTCCTTCTTTCAATAAAGATAGACACTGGCTAATGACACTTTGTTGATCCTGTTCAATGTTGATATAGCCGAACTCTTGAAAATGTTTCTCATAGACGGTTTTTGAACTGCGCTTTAGAATAGAGAGAGACAGTTCAGGCCCAAGAATATATAGCTTTTTATGAGACCGATTTTCTTGAAGCGTTCTAGCAATCAGTTTCGGTAAAGCCTGATAGTAATCAATTTGAAACGCGTTAAGGATAAAGCCTTTAGATGAACGTAACAATTGGGTCAGATATTCTAATCCCTCGAACTGTTTAGTGTCAGCATAGGAATAGGAAGCCTTGAAAGAAGACGCTTGCTTAGACTGGAAGTATATTCTAGGCTTAATGTAATCTTCTGCAAGTAAAAAGTTTAATTTACCCATATGACATATTCACCTCCATTGACTTAAATTCCTTTTATTCCTTCAAGTTGAATCTTTATACCTAAACTGCTCTTAAGTGATTACTCTTTAATAGTTAAATCTTATCATGAATTTCCTATCGGTCGAACTGTGAGTTGTTGGGAAATTTTCAGTCAAAAGGCCTGTTTTTTTATATGAAACGTTTAAATTTTCCTGAAATCGAAAGGAATAGAGGGTTGATAACGAAAAAACTGTCTGATATTAGGGCAAAGGGGCTACTGCTTATAATGGAATATAACTATGGAAACCTAATTAAAGTGGAGCGAATGAGAAAAAATATGAAACAAACCGTTTTAGCCCGAGGGATTTGTTCAGTTTCTTATTTAAGTAAAATTGAAAATAATCAAACTTCTCCTAGTGAAGAAGTCCTGGAACTTATTTTTGATAGGTTAGATTTGGATGTACCACTCTATTTTGACTTTAGTAATCAAGTGGAGAAAGTAAGAAGTGAAATTCGAAGTCTACTAAAAGAAGCAATCTTAAATCGTAATGATCAAGAAAAGCAAAATATCATTAAAAAATATATAGAACACCCAGCTGTCAAACAGTCGAAGACTTTGTATATTACTTTAATGGTTACTCTAGCAAGATTCGGTATGATGCCTGGTGGTGATGAGCAATATGTTACAGAGGTTGGTTGGATTGAAGACCAGTTGACCAAAGATGATCAGTTAAGATACACAATTATAAAGGCTCTAAAGATGTTTCAAAAGAATGAGAAAGAGATTGCCTTTGAACTTGTAGAAAAATTAAACGAAGAATTAGCGGGTTCAGGAATACCTGATTGGGAAGTTGCGGATATCCGTTACATCATGGGCGGACTTTACTATAAATTTACAGATAATATTCAAGCAATTGAAAATGTGAAATTTGCACTCGTTTATTTCCAAGAGAATTTTTGTTTAGAGAGAATTGTAGAATGTCATTTAATTATTGGTCTATCCTATAAGAGGAGAAAGCGTTTTTCTGATGCGTTATCTTACTATCAGAAAGCGATTAAAGTGATAAGTGCCACGGATTTAAAGAATTATTATGGAATGCTTTACAACAATATGGGTGAAATTTATTCTCTGCTTGGGGAGCGAGATAAAGCTCTGCAGTATTTTATTGAGAGTTTTGAATATAAAATTGAGGTGCGAAGTAAACTATACAGTGTTTTATCATTAATTGAAGTTAACTTTGATCAAAGTAACGAAGAAGGAGTGGTGGAATGGTTAACAGTAGGATATGATTTAATGAAAAAAGAAAATGAAATAGAAGAATTTAATCATCATTTTGATATATATTCGAATTATTTTAAAGAAAAAAATGTAGATGAGCTGATTTTCAGTTTGAAAAAAGCAGTCTCATATTTCGAATCTCATGATGAATACATGTACACAAAAAAATATGCATTTTGGCTTGCGCGAGAACTAAGAGAAAACGGCAAGTACAAACTAGCTACTGAATACTACGAAAAAGTAATAGCAATTATGTCGCAATCCGAATAACGTCTCCCAAAAGGAGGCGTTTTTTCATGCACAAAAAAAGAGACGCCCGAATCGTCTCTTTCATGGTGTAGTAAAATAGTGGACCGTCCAAAACGATTCATGGAGAAGTGACTCTTGTTCCGCATGGCCTGCCTGTACTTGTTGGATCAAGTGGATGATGTGCTTTTGCAGGTTTGCATCGTGGGAACCGCTATGGAGGATATGATCCTCGTTCGCAATGATGTAGAAACCACCCAAGCGACGCGGAATGTGGTTTCTCACGATGGATACGGCAATCTGGAGTTCGGTTTGTCCACCTTGAAGTGGAACGTTTAAATCAAAACGTCCCCATTGTTTAAAGTCACCTAATTCTGAAAACGCGGGTGGGTCCTGGTGATCCAACTTGATGACCTCCAATCGTGTGTCTCTCTTCTTCATTAGTATAACTTCTTTTCTATAAAAGACGTGTAAGAATATTGGCGTAGGTATAACCGAGTGAACTTGTTCTGTTCCGTTGCTATTGTTTTTCTATATTATGCCAAAAGATTCCTTTATTAAAAAGAAAAAAGCGGTGAAAAAACACGATCGGCTGAAATGCCAATCGTGTTCATTGATGAATCGCTTCTTTTAAAGTCGGTAATTCACAGATGAACGTGCTGCCTTCACCGTAAACTGATTCGACATGAAGGTGGCCTTCGTGTGCTTTAGTGATTTCTTTACAGATGGCAAGGCCAAGCCCGGTGCCGCCGATTTTACGACGATCCGAATTGTCGACACGATAAAATTTTCCGAATAAGTTCGGCAGAGCGGACGAAGGGATTCCGATTCCGTTATCGCGTACTTTTATGACGACTTGATTGTCGATCCGTTCGAGCGAGACGAGGACGTTGCCGCCTTCTGGTGAGTATTTTATGGCGTTACTGAGCAAGTTGCCGAGTAGTTGTTGCATCCCGGCGAGATCTGCCTCGATATGAAAATCTTGGGCCGAGTCGGCGTCGAGGTGAATGTGGTGCAGGTCGGTCGTCTCTTGATAGAATGTGATGCTGTCGCGTGCTAGTGTATACAAATCGACATGTTCCCACTCAAAGGTCTGTTTCCCGGCCTCCATTTTTTGAAGGTCGAGGAAGTCGCTGACCAAGTAGGAGAGGCGTTTCGCCTCGTCATGAATCGTCTTCAAATACAATTCACGGCGGCTGTCTTTCAAATTACGTTCGAGCATCAATTCTGTGAATCCGTAAATCGATGACAGTGGTGTCCGTAATTCATGAGACACGGTCGAGACGAGCTCAGACTTCATTCGGTCGATTTCGGTTTCGGCCGTCACATCACGTAAGACGAGCATCGTTCCGTGAAGCGTCTCGTCCCTGTAAATACTCTCCGCGTACACTTGAAGGTAACAATCCCCCTGGTCGAGCGAAATTGAAAGTCCATCCACTGGAGGGTCTTGGTTGAAGACGCGTTCGACATAGTCGATGAACAACTCACGTTGGTCGACGCGTTCGGCCAACTGTTCGATATCAATCGAGACGGTGGCCAATTCCTCATAGCCTTTGTATTCGAACTGAAGCTCATCGAACATGCGCACGAAAGCCCGGTTACCGACGACGGTCTGTTCTTCGTAGTTCAAGTAGAGGATTGCTTCGCGCACCGAGTTGATCAATTGGGCCGTCTCTTTCCGGTCTTGTTGCATCTGACTGTAAAGGCGTGTCCGTAGCAAGGAAATCGCCAATTGATTCGCGAACGCGTTCAACTCCGACTTTTCACTCGCATCGAACTGTTCGTCATAACAAGCGAGGTAGAGACACCCGATCATCTTGCCATCAGACGGATCCTTTACCGGGATGGCCGTCTCGTGGATATAGTAAGGATAGTTGTGAACATCGTCGGCAATTTTTTTCGACGTCGCCTCGAGTGCTTGTGAGGTCATGGTACGTTGTAATAGATATGATTTTTCGATTAAGCTCTCTTGTTGTTCCTCGGTCATTCCATTTGGGACGACCGAATGGATTTCTCCGTCCTTGACGAGCATCAACGCGCCGAATTCTGCTTCGGTCAACAAGACGATTTTTTCGATGACCGAAGAATAGTCGAATAACGATTCCTTCGAGGCGAGCACTTCAATCAATTCGTTTCGGGATTGTAGTTTGGTCTCATTTTGTTTTGATTCCTCGAGCACTTGTTGCGTCTCTTGTTGCTTCGCATGCATGTTTTCGTTTTGAGCAGCCATCCGTTTGATGAGCGGTCGCCCGATTAATAAAATAGCTCCGATAAACATGACTAACCCGACTACCCAGATCCAGCGTAGCGACATCAGTTCGCTTGACGAGACTGTCCCGTCTCGAACGACCCAAGCTCCGATCCCGGTCAAGATGAGGCTAGCGATACATACTCCGTATAAGATGCGGAGTATTTGGCGACTGTCCAATTGTTCAATCCACTTGCCCATAATACGCTCTACTTCCTTCCTTGTCTGAAAACCACTCCACTTCATTCATCAAATAATCGAAATATACATAAAGAGAAATCGTCTGAAAACCGAACTGCTCATGTACTGTGAAATCGGTTGATTTTCTTTTTCTCTAATTAACACATCTAGACGGATATACCCCGAATTTAATAACCCTACACATTCCGATGCGTTTACGTTTGACATCGTCCATTCGAAACAGCTAGCTTGAAAGTAACAATATGATGAAAGAAGAGGTGGCTTATGTTATCAATCGATCCGACTGCATTGACTGAACGAGACACGTATAAGTTTTTAATCGGGAGCATCGTCCCGCGGCCGATTGCTTTTGTGACGACGCGCAACGGTGATGTCGTCAATGCTGCCCCGTTCAGTTACTTTAATATCATCGCGTCAAACCCTCCGCTCGTCTCGGTGTCCATCCAACGAAAAGATGGCGTCATGAAAGATACGGCCCGGAATGCAGTTGCGACTGAGGAACTCGTGATTCATATCGTCGATGAGACGAACGTCGCACTCGTAAACGAGACGGCGGCGAACCTAGGGCCAGAGGAAAGTGAGCTCGACCGGACGACGTTCACGCTCGAACCGAGTGACGTCATTGAAACGCCGGGTGTCAAAGAAGCGAAGATCCGGATGGAGTGTAAACTTCATCATCACGTTCCCATCGAACATGACGGAAAAGTGACGGCCGATGTTTTAATCGCCCGTGTCGTCCGTTTTCATGTCGATCCCGAATTGTATCAAGCCGGGCGCATCGACGCAGCGCAATTGGCACCGGTCAGCCGTCTGGCTGGTGATTTTTATGCCAAACTCGGTGAACAGTTCGAGATTGAACGACCTAAATAAATATCGAAGGCGCCCGCTCGTTTTGGAGAGAGGGCGCCTGTTTTCGGGTAAAGAACGGAAAGCCGATTCGTACGATGTATTTCTTTCATTCAAGCGGCTCAATATGTCACAATAAAATCAGAACATTCGAATTTCGGAAGAGACAGGAACAAGAGAAAAAGGGGAGTCGGCCATGTCTTATCGTCCAGCTATTCAATCAATCATCACTGCCATTGAGACGGTGATCGTCGGAAAAGAAGATGTCATCGCAAAAAGTTTGACTGCTTTGCTTGCCGGAGGTCACGTGCTGTTAGAAGATGTCCCGGGTGTCGGGAAGACGATGCTCGTCCGTGCCTTCAGCCGCGCCATCGACCTTAACTTTAAACGCGTTCAATTCACTCCAGACATGCTCCCGTCCGATTTGACGGGCATCTCGATGTATAACCAAAAGACGAAAGAGTTTGAATATCGTCCCGGCCCGCTCATGGGCAACATCGTCCTAGCCGACGAGATCAACCGGACGTCACCGAAGACGCAGTCGGCGCTCTTAGAGGCGATGGCGGAGCGCAGTGTGACCGTTGACGGCGAAGTGAAGATTCTTCCGTCGCCGTTCTTCGTCATGGCGACCCAAAACCCGATCGAGCATGAAGGGACGTACCCGTTACCGGAAGCCCAACTCGACCGTTTCCTTCTCAAAATCGAGATGGGCTATCCGTCATTCAATGAGGAGATTGCCTTGCTGACCCGCTTCGAGAAGGCAGAACCGCTAGAAGCGTTGCAAAGTGTCATCTCGAAAGAAGAAGTGGAACAGATGCAGCGTGAAGTACGCGACGTTCACGTCTCGAGCGCGGTCAAGCAGTATATCGTCCGCTTGATTCATGAGACGCGGAACGACCCGTTCACATACCTCGGCGGAAGTCCGCGGGCGACGCTCGCTCTAATGAAAACGGCTCAGGCGTGGGCATACATCCATAACCGTGATTTCGTCTTACCGGATGACGTCAAAGCACTCGCTGGTAACGTGCTCGGGCACCGGGTATTGTTGACGGCGGAAGCGCGCTATAAAGGGAAGACGTCAGAGCAACTCGTCAAAGGGTGGCTCGACACACTTCCCGTCCCGATGGATCGCGAGGTCAAGGAAGTATGAAAAATTGGATGAAGCTGTTCCTCGTCTGGGCGGCGGCATTCGGACTTTATGCATTCGCTCGCATCGAGGGGAGTATTGTCGCGTCGACGCTATGGTGGTCATTTTTCGTCTTGACCGTGTACTGGACGCTGTTCATGGTGTATCCGGTCACGGCGGCGAACGTGTCTCGTCGCGTCACGACAAAACGGCTCGTCTCTGGGCAGACGATGGACGTGGCACTTCGAATCGAACGGAAGTACCCGTTCCTCATCGGTGTCGTCACGCTTGAAGAGACACCGCCATCGCGCTTGGCCGAGGTGACGGATCCGATCGTGACTCCGGTCGATCGTTTCTTTCGACGCAGTGAGACGGTCCATTATGAGATTGAACACATTAAACGAGGCATTCATGTGTTTGACCGGACACTCCTTCACGTGCGTGACGTCTTTGGGTTATTCGACCGTAAACGGACGCTTCGGATTGAGACGGTCGTCGAAGTCTCCCCGGCTGAACTGCCTTTCGATTTGCCGCGCGATGAACACGTCGGCGGACGGGGAGAGCAATATCGGCGCACCCGGACATATACCGAAGTCGCCAACACGACGAGCGGTGTCCGTGAGTATGCGGCCGGTGACCGTATCGGCCGGATCGATTGGAAAGCGTCGGCCCGTCGAGACAACTTGATGACGAAGACGTTCGACCAAGAGCAAGAAAAGAAACTATCGCTCGTATTCGTGCCGTCGGCTTCGGCTGGGCATGAGGAAGCGTTCGAACGTTCGCTGTCACTGCTCGTCGGGGCGATTCGGCAACTCGAGCGCAAAAACTTGCCGTTTGAACTGTACGTCATTGAAGAGCAGGTCCGCTTGTTCCACTTGCCGGACCAAAGTGCCGAGCTTGGGCATTATCTGTTGACGGCGACGCCGGAACCGGAAGGCCGTCTCGTCGAGCGGGTCAAGCGAAACATGCCGCAGGAGACGGGCAACTTGATTTTGATTAGCCCGTTCGAGACGAAATGGGTGCGCGAACTCATGCATGAGACCCAAGGCAGCTATCATCTCTATACGGCAAATGAGGTGACGACATGACCGAGTGGGTGAAGCGAATCGTTTATACGGCCCTGGCGGCTTACTTGTTGTCATTTTGGGTTGAACCGATTGTCGGAAGCACGACGTTTGATGTGAACTGGCCGTTTTTATTTTTGCTGCTCGTGCCGATGTTTGCGAGCCTGCTCCCTTGGTACGGCTTTATCGCTGTCGTCGTCCTCAACTTTTTTACTGTCCTCTACATCTATCATGGTAGTTTGCTCGACTGGTTCGGACTATGGCTCGACGACTTGACAGGTGTATTGAGCGGGGCGCTGCCTGAAGAAGCCATTTTCTTCTCGGCGATGGCGCTCATCGGTGTCTTGTTTGCCATCTTGGTCAGCCGGACGTATCCGAGCTACGGCTTCGTTCTCGGAATGATCGTGTCGACGCTTGGGTTGATGGCGTATTTTGACACGTGGACGCTCTATGATGGTGAAAGTAAAATCCTATTCGCCATCTTGGCATCGCTCTTCCTCTTGTTCGTGACCGATGTGGCGAAGCGTCCGAGCAAATCGCTCGTCCGTTACGTCAGCATCAGCCTGCTAGCTGCGGTCGTCATCGTACTTGGCAGTGTGTCTCCGACAATCGAAGGGGACTGGTCTGATCGGTTGACGACGAGTTTCCAAAACGCGGTGAACGAGGGCGGTTCAGGGAGTGGTCGCGTCGGTTATGGCGTGAACGACGAACAGCTCGGCGGTCCGTTCGAACAAGATGACGGCATCGTCTTCATCGCACGCGGTGTGCCAGCCCGCTATTGGCGCATCGAGGCAAAAGAGATTTATACGGGTAAAGGATGGGTTGAATCCCCTGTCCTCGATTCTGACTATAACCGGGGTCAGCTCGTCGACGATGAGGTCGATACGACCCCGGAACAGGCGTTGCTCCGATTTGACCGCCGCCAGTCGTTCGTCCCGTATGGCGGGGAGTACCCGCAGGCAGCGGAGACGGAGAGTGGGACGGAGTTCCTTGTCGGAGACATCGAAGAGTCGTTCCCGAATGAGACGATCCACATTCGCCCTTCCGGAAAAATCGTATTCGATAATGACGGACAAGTGACGCCGGAAACGATTCAGTTGCGATACAGCGTCCCTTCATTTACAGAACAACAACTCGAGCTGAACGAACCGGTGACGACGTTGACGGACGAGGAGCAACAAGCTTATTTGCAGTTGCCGGATACGCTACCGGACCGGGTCCGTGATTTAGCGGTCGAGATTATGGCCGACAGTGAGAACCCTTACGAACAAGCGCAAGCGATCCAAGCCTTCTTCCAGTCAGGCGAGTTCCAATATGACACGGAAGATGTGGCAACCCCTGAAGGCGAGACCGACTATGTCGACCAGTTCTTGTTCGATACGCTCGTTGGGTACTGTGATAACTTCTCAACGTCAGCGGCCGTGCTCCTGCGGGCGAACGGTGTGCCAACGCGTTGGGTGAAAGGCTTTACGATGGGGGATACACGCGGAGTCATCCAAGGTGAGGAAGAATATACGGTCCGAAACCGCCACGCCCACTCGTGGGTCGAGTATTTCGTGGAAGGGGCTGGTTGGGTGCCGCTCGAGGCGACGATCAGTTTCTCTGACGCCAACTTGTTGCAAGTCGAGACAGAATCGGACACGCAAGCGGATGATCCCGTGGCGAACGACCCTCAGGCGAACCAAAATGATCAACAGACAAACCGTCCGCAAGAAGACTTGGCGCTCGACGACGTCGTGACAGGCGAGACAGCGGCCGAGTCGTGGAACATACCGGTTTGGGCTTGGGTGCTCATCGTTTTTGCAGCCGCCTTGCTCGTCTGGAACCGCAAGTCACTCGAACGGTTGATCATGGTCCTCTGGTGGACGAGACGTCCGCTCAATGAACCACGTCTCGTGGCGATGCATCGTTATCTCGTGAAACGGCTTCGCGGCGCCGGATTTAAAGTTGAGGGCCGGACGCCGTCCGAGCTCGCGGCCGAAGTCGATGCGTACTATGAATCGGACGAAATGACGCGCCTGACACGCTTGTTCGAACAGAGCCTTTACGCTGATCAAACTCCGAATTCAAAATATAAAGAATATTGGAAAATCATGATTCGCCGAATTATGAGTTGAAGTGAACGGGTGCATACAGTAAGATAGACGCATTAGTTAGACAATTGAACAAAGCATTCCTTCGTATATACTCGCGAATTGGCGCGAGAGTCTCTACCGGACCACCGTAAATGGACCGACTATGAAGGAGCACGTTTCGTATACAGAAAAAAGGGCGTGCTTCTTCTTCGGTTTGGTGAATCCGGGGGAGAGGCTCGCTCTTTTTTTGAGATGAAGGCAGAAAGGTGGAGGTTTTGTGAAGATAGAACAAGAAATGATTTTGGTGCTCGACTTTGGAGGACAATACAATCAGTTGATCACACGCCGAGTGCGTGACCTTGGGGTGTACAGTGAGCTTCATTCCCATAAGATGACCGCTGCCGAGATTCGTGAACTTGCCCCGGCCGGTATTATTTTCTCGGGCGGACCGAACAGTGTTTACGCGGAAGGTGCGTACCGCTGCGATCCGGAAATCTTTGAACTCGGCATCCCGATCTTTGGGATCTGTTACGGGATGCAGCTCATGACGCATCATTTCGGTGGACGCGTCGAACGTGCGGCCCATCGCGAGTATGGGAAAGCGACGCTGTTCTCGACACCTGAAGCATCTGCCCTCTATAAAGGGTTACCGGTTGAGCATACGGTGTGGATGAGCCACGGTGACCTCGTCATGGAAGCACCGGAAGGGTTCATCGTCGATGGGACGAACCCGTCTTGCCCGGTCGCCTCGATCAAAAACGACGACCTCAAAATGTATGGTGTCCAGTACCATCCGGAAGTACGTCACTCGGAGTACGGCAACGACATCTTGAAAAACTTCATCTATGAAGTGTGTGGTGCCAAAGGCGAGTGGTCGATGGAGAACTTTATCGACATCGAAGTCGAGAAGATCCGTGAGATCGTCGGCGATAAACAAGTCCTCTGCGCCTTGTCTGGCGGTGTCGACTCATCTGTCGTCGCAGCACTCGTCCATCGTGCGATTGGGGACCAGTTGACGTGTATGTTCGTCGACCATGGTTTGCTCCGTAAAAATGAGGCGGATAGCGTCATGAAGACGTTCGCGGACGGATTCAACATGAAAGTCATCAAAATCGATGCGCAAGAACGTTTCATGGCGAAACTAGCCGGTGTCTCGGATCCGGAACAGAAACGGAAAATTATCGGCAATGAGTTCATTTACGTGTTTGACGAAGAAGCGTCTCAACTCGTCGATATGGACTTCCTTGCCCAAGGGACGCTTTACACGGATATCATCGAGAGCGGTACTGACACGGCGCAGACGATCAAGTCGCACCATAACGTCGGTGGCCTGCCTGAAGATATGAACTTCACGTTGATCGAGCCGCTCAACACGCTATTCAAAGATGAAGTACGGGAACTTGGTACAGAACTCGGCCTTCCTGAATACATCGTTTGGCGTCAGCCGTTCCCGGGACCGGGTCTTGGCATTCGCGTCCTCGGTGAGATCACGGAAGAGAAGCTTGAAATCGTACGCGAGTCGGATGCGATCCTTCGCGAAGAAGTGAAGAAGGCTGGACTCGAACGCGATATCTGGCAGTACTTCACTGTCCTCACACCGATCCGTTCGGTCGGGGTCATGGGCGACGAGCGGACGTACGACTATGCGGTCGGCGTTCGTGCCGTCACGTCGATTGACGGGATGACATCGGACTGGGCACGTATCCCGTGGGACGTGCTTGAAAAGATTTCAGTTCGAATCGTCAATGAAGTCAGTCACGTCAACCGTGTCCTGTACGACATCACATCGAAGCCACCAGCAACAATCGAGTGGGAATAAACTTGAGCAGAGGGGAATCCCTCTGCTTTTGTCTATTTCCGAACATTTAACGAAGAAATATTAATAAAATCCGTCATTTTGTTGACATTCGATTTTAACGCTGATAAGATAAAAACGTTCTTATTCATATCCGAACAATCAAATTAAATTTTGCCGTATAATATCGGGAATATGGCCCGAGAGTCTCTACGAAATCACCTTAAATGATTTCACTACGGCGAGACATATATAAGGGGACGTCTGTCCCTGTATGTTTCGCGTGGGGTCCTCGGTCATTGATCGGGGACCTTTCTCGTTTTACGGCGAGCCAAGGAGGAAAACCAATGAGCACACAGCTCAAGCAAGAACCGAAACATCAACCGTCAGAAAGCCGGATCGAACGTCACTTCCAGTTGAAAGAACTTGGAACGAACGTGAAAACCGAACTCGTCGCAGGATTCACGACATTCCTCGCGATGGCGTACATCTTGTTCGTCAACCCGAACGTGCTCGGGGCTGCTGGGATGGACATGGGTGCCGTCTTCGTGGCAACCGGTCTCGTCGCACTTATTGGATCGGTCACGATGGGGCTATTCGCCAACTATCCGATCGCCATCGCGCCAGGTATGGGGCTTAACGCCTTCTTCGCCTACAGTGTCGTCATCGGGATGGGCATCCCGTGGCAGACGGCGCTCTCAGGTGTACTCGTCTCAGGATTGTTCTTTATCGCTTTGACGCTCTCAGGTATTCGTGAGACGGTCGTTAACGCGATTCCGGCTCCGCTTAAAATGGCGGTGGCGGCAGGGATTGGTTTCTTCATCGCCTTCATCGGCTTGAAAAATGCAGGGATTGTTGTTGCGAACGAAGCGACACTTGTCGGCCTTGGGTCGCTCGGGACAGGAACTACGCTTCTCGCGGTATTCGGTCTCGTCGTCAGTGCATTGTTGATGGCTCGAGACATCAAGGGTGGAATTTTCATTGGGATGTTGTTGACAGCCATCGCGGGAATGATTTTCGGTCTCGTACCGACACCGACTGCGATTTCGGATGTTGTATCGATGCCACCAAGTATGTCTTCCACGTTTGGCCAAGCATTCATCAACTTCGGTGAGGTTTTCACGCTTCAAATGCTCATCGTCATCTTGACGTTCTTCTTCATCGACTTCTTTGATACGGCAGGAACACTCGTTGCTGTTGCGCGTCAAGCTGGAATCATGAAAGAAAATAAAGTACCACGTGCTAGTAAGGCGCTCATGGCGGATTCGACTGCAACGGTTGCGGGTGCGATCTTCGGTACATCGACAGCGACGTCTTACGTCGAATCGTCAGCGGGTGTAGCGGCGGGTGGTCGTACAGGGTTGACTGCTGTGTTCGCAGGTCTCTTCTTCGGGTTAGCGTTGTTCTTCTCACCACTCTTGGCAGTAGTCACGGCACCGGTTACGGCACCGGCACTCATCATCGTTGGTGTGTTGATGGCCTCAGCTCTCCTCGATATCGATTGGAAAAAAATCGAAATCGCGGTTCCGGCATTTTTGACGATTATCATGATGCCGCTCACGTCATCGATTGCGACTGGGATTGGGCTTGGATTTATTCTTTATCCGCTCATGATGATCGCGAAAGGGAAGACGAAAGAAATTCATCCAATCATGTACGGGATGCTCGTCATCTTCCTTGCTTACTTCATGTTCTTACCGCACGCATAATGTGACTAAGGCTGACTCGATCAAGAGTCAGCCTTTTTGTATGCAGTGTTTTCTGGCAGGAACGGGTCATACATCGTGAGTGCGTGGTTTTCGGTGATGAACTCGTTGCGCAGCAGTGTCCCGTCCTGCGAAATGACTTCTAGGAAAATTTGATTGTGCCGGATTGTCCCGCCCCACCATTCCTTTGTGAAATGGTGGTTTTGTTCGTATATTCTATAACTGACGGCCGGCGGGATGTCGGACCGCCATTCGCCGACAAGTTCGTCTCCTTCTATATATAGAAGCAATTGATATGTTTGGGTTGTCTGGTTCGTAATTTGCAGATCGAGATAATTGTATGAACATGTCGCACCGCTGCCGAACGGTTAGTCGCGTCTAGAGTCCGGGAATACATCGTAACTGTGCCGATAACGTTCGGTGACGGTGAGTGGGCTGTGCAGTGTGATCCAGTAAATCAAATTCGAAAGTTGACATAGGCCGCCCCCTACACTGGTAGTGACTTTGCCGTAGTGAAGGATCATGCCGTCGACATATCCTTTCCGTTTCGTTGGCCGCCCGATTGATTTCCAGTAAGATAATACTTCACCAGGGTGGACGATTAAGTTGTTAAGTTGCTTGATTGCGATGTGCAGGTTGATCACTTTGTTTCGTTGCATTTCCATATCGACATCACGGAGTCTTCTGTATAAAGGTGTGCGATGGGTGTGGATCAAATGAGGCAACGGCGCTTTACTTTTAGTGGACGCATAGTGCTTCTCGTCCGTCATCCATTCGAGACTTCGCTTGAGCGTATATGCTTGTGTCCCCGCCCAGATACGTAAGGGCGACCCTATGTTTTGGTTGGAGTTGCTGCATGTTGTGGCCACCTTCTGTGAATGAGTATAGGGGACGTATTCGAGTAGCGGAGAGTGATTCCTTCTTTAATGAAAAAGAGAAGAGAAATTTTTCTAAAGTTTTTTTAGAATAATGCTTGCCAGGCAGTTTGGAGGATGATATAGTTATCTCTGTTGCCAACAACGATTTCGGAAATGAGAAAAAAGTTGTTGACACGATTTAAAAAGAAATGTTATTATCATTTAGTCGCTAAGCGCGACAGACGAACTTTGAAAACTGAACGATGAGGCAAAAAAAGTTTTACAAGTTTTGATTGAAGCGCAAGCTTCGTCATTTTCAAGAGCTATATCAAATTCTTTGGAGAGTTTGATCCTGGCTCAGGACGAACGCTGGCGGCGTGCCTAATACATGCAAGTCGAGCGCAGGAAATCGACGGAACCCTTCGGGGGGAAGTCGACGG
>NZ_SJUY01000018.1:0-13862 GCF_004337175.1 Exiguobacterium sp. SH1S21
AAGAATGGATAACACGAAACGAGGTGTGATGAATGGCTGAAAAACGCTTTGTAGCAAGATTTGAAGCGAAGGATCAAGTAAGCGGCCCTGTCAAACTGATGACCCGAACACTTACTCAAGCAAGTAAAGAAACGTCTACTTTGGCCAAGTATATGAAAGACGCTGAACGCGATCAGAAGATGTTTAGCCGTTCTTCTCGTGAAGTAGATAGCTCTGTTTCACGCATGAAGAGTTCCCTATCTGGCGCAGGTTCATCGTTCCGTTCATTCGGAAGCGCGGGCGTATGGGCCACTAAGGGCGTTCTGGGCGGTGTTTCTCGACTCACTGGAATGCTTACGAGCCTACCTGCATTGATTGCAGGCGCGGGCGCGGCATTTGGAGCCTGGAAGCTTGGAGACATGGTTATCGGTGGTGCAATGAGCAAAGAATTGAGCCAGATGCAGATGGGCGCGTTGCTCGCTGATAAAGACAAGGGGAAAGAACTGTTCGGCATGGTGCAAGACAAGGCCATGACCTCGATGTTCTCCGAGAAAGACTTTGCGGCTGCCGCAACAACATTCTTACCCGTGACGAAAGACTTCAGTGAGATTTCACGGATGATGAACGTCAACGAACGGCTTGCCGCCTCGAACCCGCTCGAGGGCATGGAAGGGGCATCCTTCTCGATGCGTGAAGCCTTGAGTGGCGACATTGCGTCGATTGCAGACCGCTTCAACATCTCGAAGAAGACGCTTCGTGAGAGCGGATTCGACAGTAGTGCGGGTTGGCAACAGAACTTGAACGCGGTTGATAAGACGCTGGATAAGATGGGTTACACGGCGCAATACGTTTCGGAAGTCAATGATTCGGCGTATGCCCAGTGGGAACTCTTTAAGTCCAACTCCTTGAAATTGTTCGCCGACAGTGGCGAGGGCATCTTGAGCAAATTGAAAGACCCGCTCAAGCAATTGAACGCCACGCTTGGGGGTCAGGAAGTTTCTCGATTCGTTGGTGAAATGGGTGGCGGTATGGCAGCCATGTTCCAACGTAGCCTTGATTATGTCGATGACCTCAACTTGTCGTGGTCTGATGTGGAAGGCTGGGCGAAGGAGACATGGTCCGGCGCCTCCGAGATGATGCATTCGGCTTGGGGCGCGGGGAAAGAATTCATCGATTTGATGGCAGGGGAAGATAACGCCTCGCTCGCAAGTGCGTTCGTCAATCTCGGGAAGTCGATGGAAGGAATCGCGAACGGGATCGATACTATCGCTGGAGCTTTCGACGCTTTAGGAAAAGGTGGATCTTGGTTGTCCGAAAACATGAACGGGAAACCCTTCCTTCGCGCCTTGACTGGTGAAGAAACATTCAAGTTTGACGGCGGCGGTGATTACGGTCCGTTCCTCAAACAGTTGGCGCCTGTTATCGACCCTGAGCTTTGGAGCGGTGCAAAGGAAACAATGAAAAACTCATTCGGCTTCGATCCACTCGTTGAAAATCATGGACGCATTCGCGGCTCGCATCGCGCGGGACTATCTTACGTTCCTTACGATGGATATGTTGCCGAACTCCACAAAGGTGAAGAAATTGTACCCGCACAAGCGGCCGGACGGTCAGGCGGACAGGTACTTGTAACGGGCAATACGTTCCACGTTCGTCAAGAATCGGACATCAACGCCATCGGAAAAGCTATCGCGAATGAACTGCGGTTAAAAGGGGCGATCTGATAATTTAGCGTCCAAAGAGCATAAGGGGAAACTGCTATCACTTGTCGCGATAGACTAGGCGGGGCCTAGTGTTTCCCTGATAGCACGAAAACAGCGGAAATGGCACGCCCTGTGCCAGTGATTTCACCGTTTTGGCACGAAATGTGCCACCTGAAACGCGCTGAGATGCATCGACACAGGGAACCATCCGTTCAAAAGAGAAACTAACAACACAGGGAGGATACACTTCTCTATGAATGCCATCGAGACAATACACGCAGCCGAAACGACGAACCGATCACGCAGTAGGAAGCTCGGGCGTATCCTCAAAAAGTATTATGTACTCCCTAGCCGAATCAGAAGCATTCAGCTTCACATCGACCAGATCGAGAGCAAGACGCTCGTCTCAAGTTACGATTACGACACCGTGAAGGAAGCCGGGACGAAGAACCCGACGGCCCGTATCGCGGAACTGAAAACCGAACTCGACTTTGCGAAAAGGGAGCTCGAAATCTTCGACAACTTCCGTGACGTGATGCCTGGTCACCTCATCGAGATATGGGAGGGACTCTACAATCCGAAGCTTGGCTTGAACAATAATCAACTGATGCTGAAGCTACGACTCGACCGGAAAAGCTATTACAAGAGCAAGAACGAGCTACTCGATTTGATTGAAGAAGCATTCCAGTGAAGGGGAGCCGCGAGCGGTTTCCTCTTTTTTTAGAGAAGTGTATCCCCTGTATTTCACCTACCAGATTATAAGGAGGAAACCAAATGATTATCAACGAGGCAGAATTGAAACGGCTTATTCGTGATGCCGTCTATGAGGCGCTAACGAACTACAAGGTAGAACCGGAGAGTTATCTATCCATTGACGAAGTGAGCGAACTATTAGGTCTAGGTCGCAGTACGGTCATACGATTAATACGCGAAAAAGGACTCCCTATCCTTCGAATCGGAGCACTAATTCGAATTAGAAGAAGTTCACTCGAGGAATGGTTAGAGAAGCAAGAAAGCGTAAGCGAAGTGTGGAAATGAAAATTTCGGTCATGTCCGAAGAAGATGTGGAGCGGATCATACGAAAGGTAATTCGACAAAAAAAGGCGGGTTAACTCCCCGCCGTTGTTTCTTCCAGTTGTTGAATACGTCCAAGTCCCTTGCCGTAGTTGAACCATACGCGGTACAGATCGCCCTTACTCTTGATATGTAACAGGATGCGCCACGTCTCCATTTTCTCTACGCAAAAGATTACCTCGTTATCCTCGAATCGCCACCGTAACCGCTCGTGCATTTCCTCTGTCCACTCCACCGATTGCCTCATCCGTTTACTGGCCGCCATTGTTCCCGCCCCTTTTGAAGTTTGGTCCGACAACTCAATAATGCAACGATTCTGACGCAAGCGCAATTACTCGGAAAAGACTCGGAGGGTCGAAAGATTGATTCGAACCTTTAGAGATTATTGTCGCGAAAAAGGGGGAGGTTAGGGTAAGGTGTCGCGAATATTATTTCGTCCGGATCTAGCTGCCAATCGAGAGAGTGCCCATCTACGCACCTGTCTATAAACTACGTCTATAAACGGTGCCAATGGGGAACGCGCGGCGGCTATTTTATTCTAAGGTTAGAACTTAAATATTCTAATGTTAGAAGATATAAATTCTACAGTTAGAACATTTAGTTTCTAATGTTAGAACTTAATGACCCCACAAAACCCCACCTCGACCCTCTAAGAACTTAGCAAAACTTATCCTCGATTCTTTAAGGACAACTAATGCCAATTTTGGGGCGGCATCTATTTGACGCCGGGATTGCCAAGAAGCGCGTCCGACAAAGGATGAGACGCGACGATCCAACACAAACGTGCTGGAGCGATTGACATCGAGAACCTTACAAAACCTTACGTCGATTCTATATAGGGACGTTGACAAATGATGACACTCCCGGCCGTAAGGCCCGCCGAAAACCTCCGTTCAAAACTTGAAAAAACTTGACGTTCATTCTTTAGAGAACATGACAAAACATGACATAAAAAGATTTAGAGAGCGGAGGGGTCAAAAACCAAATCTGGGTTTTGATGTTGAGGATTGTTGAGGTTCGAGTAATGGTCAGCCCTCAATAATGAGGAATGGGCGGATGCTGAGAAATGCTGAGGTTCCGCTACGTATAGACCCCCTCAATTTTGAGGAGATGTATCCCCTGAACTAATGATTGCTTAGTCCAGGACCTGAACAAACCTGAACCCACTCGCGTAGATCCGTTACAGGTTTTACAGTCCATAAAAAGAGGAGGCAAGCCTAACCAAACGTTAGCCATGTAGAATTTAGAACACTATATAAAAGGAGCGGCTACTACAAATCACTACATAATCAGAGAAATCAGAGGCCCTAAAAAGGGGATGATGGGACGAAACATGCCCTCATTGCAGATTTTGCAGACCCTAAAAGGGAGTCAGCACCAATGACATCCCTATGCCGTCATTACTAATGACCCCACCTGGAGATTTTGGAGGCCCTAAAAATGCCCTCGATACAATCGACCCTATCCGGACAAATCAGACACCCTAAAAAGAGCCCGGCAACGAATCCAAAGTTGGATTGGTTAGCCAGGCTTACTAAAAAATACTAATTTAGAATCGAGTCAAGAACTCAATCAATCTATAAACTTCATAGAGCACTTTTGAAGTTTTAAGCAAATTGCTCCTCCAAATCTTGTTTTTATTCTTTTCAGATCGTTTCATGAGAAAATCACCTCCGCGTTTCGACATTTAGAGATAGTAGGTCCTACTCCTGTCGCGCGTTAAAAAAAATGTGTTTTTCTCTCCTCTTACAACACTGATATAGAGGACTTTTACTCATTATCAAAACCCAATAAATTATATCAACCGGTCTCCAAAGCATTCTCCACAAAACGAATGTTTTATAGACGTCCATAACCGACAGAAACAAAAGCGGAAAAACTTTTAAAAAGGGGTTGTTTTTGTCTATTAACCCGTCTATACTGAAGTTGTCACAAAACGTATGAGTTTATAGACAAGGGAGTGAAGCCATGATAATTGGTTATGTACGTGTATCCACGCAAGATCAGAACCTAGACTCGCAGATTCGAGCTATTGAAGAGTACGCCCTTCGGCAAAAGGGAGAACTCAAGATATTCGAAGAAAAGGCGAGCGGGACCCGAGTCAATCGGACCGAACTATCGAAAGCGCTAGACCCAACGGTGTTGCGAGCAGGGGATACATTCGTCGTGTATCGCTTGGACCGCTTGGCCCGTTCCGTGAAGCAGCTACATGAGATCGCGGAGCTACTGGACGAACGCAAAGTGAATTTCGTCTCGCTCCAGGACAACATCGACACGAAGACGGCCACCGGCAAGGCCATGTTCGGGATGATTGCAGTATTTGCGGAGTTCGAGCGCAACCTTATCGCAGAACGCACGAGAGCGGGCTTAGAGAGCGCCAAAGTGCAAGGTAGACTTGGAGGACGTCCTGCGTTGAAGGAGTCCACTAAGGAGCGCGTACGGCAGTTATACGAACGCGGCGTAAGTGCTAGCGAACTCGCGAAAGAATACAACATCGGCAGAAGCACCGTGTACAAAATCATAAACGAAGAAAAAGGAGAGTAATTAAAATGCGGACAACAATCAAAACTGGTAAAGAACAACTCATGGATCAATACTTCTCTAAACTCGAGAAATTCGAGGAACGGCTTGAATCGATGGGCATCGAGACGAAAGAATACTACGACCTTCTCGACCTCTTCCGTTCTTATACAATGATTGATGTAAAAGAAGAGCAAGCAAAACGAGACGAGAAGCTTCAAGTCACCATCCTCGACGGAACGCTCAAACGAACTACTTTAACGGGCGTGAAAACTGGCGCGTCATCTGTATTCGTCATCACAAACGAAGGACGCGAGGAGCTAATCCAACGGGCCCAATCCGGAGCGCTCAAAATTCCATGCTGAACAGACAAACACGAGAGAGGTGCATCCTCTCTTTTTTTGTTTGCAAGAAGAACGCGAACCTTTACACTCAAGACAAAGGAGTGATCTGCATGACGATAGGCGAATTTTTCGAGCTGATCGCACAAGGCAAGAAGGTGAAAGAGATTGCGGCCCTCTACGGTCGTGACCCGGCCGTGATTAGTCGCGCATTGAAATCACATGGTTATACCTATGAAGGGAAGAGCAGGGGATACACCTTCTCAGGCAAGGGGAAAGAGCCACTTGACGCGGTGTTACTGGATTCACCATTCGTTCACCACCGAAGAAAAGAATCGCATGACGACTACTCGTTAATCGATTCACCAGTGATTCACCAAGACTGGTTAACGGATTCATCACGTAATCACCAAGTTGGTGAGCGTATGATGAACGTATTCACCAACGAGGACAAGGTAGATCGGTTGCTCAAACTCGTAGACGCCGCTCCCCAGTTGCTTCAAGTTCTCGAAAATGTGCAGCGTAACGAGACTGGACTCGGCCGGGCCGAGCTCGCTCAACGCGAATACGAGTTGAAGCTTGAGGGTGGATCTAAGACGCGTCGGACAATATCGACCGACAAAAAGACGCTCGAGACGTTCGATAATTTTTGTGATGAGAGAAACCTTGATAAAGGTACGATTATTCAATTGGCACTAAAAGATTTGATGGAAAAATACAATAATTAATTTTTATCGATGAGTTACTTAAAACTCCCACTCCGCGTGCCGATATGTTGTTTTTTTTGTCTAATTAGGGTATAAAATAAATAAGTATCCTATCCAATTGGATAGAATACGATACGGCTTCGGTAGAATTCTTCGACATCGATCCTAGAGTTAGTTTCTATTTTTTGTAGGTTGTCACGCCGTTTCTACGAAAAACCGCGTACGAACCATCTTAAAGATTAGTTGATTTGACGAACCCAAACACCTTTATTAGGATTTGGCTGTTTGTCTAAACAAAACAATCAAAAGCCACGCCTACAAAAAACTATGCAAACAATCTAGGTCTTTAAAACCAATCATGTTGAAGCGAATACTGAAAGCTAAGCTAGCGGGTTAGAATGGGGACCTGCTCCGGTGCAGCGGCCTTGTAAAAACAAGGGAAAAGAATACTGCGAATGCTATTGCCCTAAGGCGCAGACGGGCCCACCATTAATTTTTTTAATTAATTCTTAGGTTCTGACTTAATGCTTAAAATAGGGCATAAGGTCAGGACTTTTTTTTATGTGAAAGGATGAGAAGCTGTGTACACGGTAGATTTTTTTAGAAACTTCACTCAATTTCAGGATATTGAGGAAATGGATCTACATCAATTCATCCTTTTCTTCGATAGAGAGATTGTTAATAGAAGATACACTTACATAAACTCACAAGGTAAAATCAAATCAATAAAAATAGAATTCAGAAGAGATAATTTCCCTCACTTAATTGGACTTCAATATTGGAATAACCTCCCTACAAAACAAGCTACTAAACAATACGATTTTCTTTTGAGTGGGAAATGGGACTTTGAGTACTTGAAAAAAGCTGATAAAAAGTCTTTCGAAGAATTCAAAAAAAGATTTGAACTCTTACCATTCTTTTATCAAATGTTCTATGAATGGAAATGTGAAATCAAATTAACCCAAAAGGAATCGAATCGAGGTTTTAAGAGTAGAGGGGTAGATATGGTTTTCAGAAAAGATAATTCTGATACCAGTTATCTTTTGGAATTACGACAAACCGGTCCCGATAAGTTTACATATAAACCGGTTAGCATCTCTGATCATATTTTAAATTCTTCGAGTATGCAGGCGAAATATTTACCTTTGAGAATAACAGACGTATTAATCGAAGAAATATGAATAAATAATTCACTTTTTTCTGATAATACTTCATTATGTAAACCGGACCGCACTTGAAAACCGCTCAACAGAGCCGTTTCAGGAGCGGTCTTTTTTTATCGTCTATACATAATTCTATGCATCCGCTCAACCAGGCGATTTCGACGCGGTAGATCCGCGCCGCTCGCTACTTCTTTTTGCATAAAATTCTGCATAAAATACGGTAATTGAAATAGGGGATACACTTTTCTCGAGTTTCGTCGTGACAGACCCACAGTTGCACCACTTCTATTTCTCCCCGTACACACTTTTGTACACACTGTTCACACCTGTTCACACTTGTTTTTTCATTTTGTGAACGGATTAAACGTTGGTATAGAGCCATTTTATAGCCACCGTTCACACTGTACACACTTTTTTATTATTTATTGCGTAGAGATAAAAAAATAATATATTACGTATATATATGTATAGAGAAAAAGTGTGCACAGTGTGAACACCCCTGTTAAATCGTTGGTATTGAGCGGTTTTTTCGTTCACAACGGTGTGCACAAATGCTAAAAAGTGTGTACAAAAGTGTGCACAGAGGGCGTTGTCGAGAAGTGTATCCCCAATAAAAAAAGACCCTTTCGGATCTGGAAGATATCATTGACTCAATTAACTTGTGACTATATAGATAAAACTTTGATGTTCTGTATAGGTGAAGCCTTAAAATTTTAATTCTATTTCATATCTCGTCTCAAAACGGATGATATAGCGGTTTTATGGTGAAAGCGATTGTCTTTTACAACGTTTTACAAATAACAAGGATTGCAAAACTAAATATGGGTGATTTATGATTAAAGAGTGGCAACTGAAACGTTGCCAGAAAGCACAAAAAAAGAGCAAGCTCCGGCAAGATGCTTACTCCCATGCGTGTTCAAAACCGATTGCGGACAACAATCATTTTGGAACAGAACACGTATTAAATTGGCTAAAAGTTCCCGGACAAGGGATACTTCTTACATTACCTACTTTACAATGCGATGGACTGCAAATCAAGAACAAAAAACGTCCAAGTATTCGACACGGACAAATGTCGAAATACTCCATATTCCGCATTGGTAAGTTTGGAAACGTTTGTGTGATGCGGTTCTACGCCTTTTTTTAGGTGTATGAACAATGCGATTCTATACCCGTTTTGGGGTGGAATCTAAACTTTTTTAGCATCCAGCTGATTTAATACATAGATCTGTTTTGAGGTGGTTACGTGTGCAACGTAGCTGCCTTTTTTGTTGTCAAATTACGAAGAAACAGAGGTGAGAGGATGGATGGTTCGAGATTTTTACGAGAGAAAAAGCCCGCGACGCAAACCAGCAACGCGGTGATGGAGCTTGATGTACTGGCCTTTACAGCCTTTCTGGTCGAACAAAAAGACGTTCTGACCGATGCGAACGGTTTGTTCTATATGTACGATGCTCGAAAGCGTTGTTGGGAGCACGCTCCGACAGATTCAGACAAGACGAAGCGGTGGATCGGTGAGCAACTGAAGCGGTTCGAGTTGAAGTCATACGACAGCGTGAACGTGACGAAGAACATCATCGACCGCCTTATTAAAGACCTCCCGCTCGTTGGGCGGCTGTTATATCAAACGGCTCACGAAACAGGCGGTTACATGAACTTTAAGAACGGCGTATTCAATCCGATGACGGGGAACGAGCTCACGGATCTGCAGGAGATTAAACGCAAGGGATTCCGGTTCCAACTCGGCGTGAACTACACGACTGAGCCGATGAAGTCGGAGGAACTGGCTCAGTTTATCGAATCTATCAACGTATCGAACGAGGACGACACACTCATTCGCAACCTGGCACGTTTTGTATTCGCGGCCGGGACTCGAACGAACCTTTCGGACCGCTTCTTGTTCTTCTATGGACAGAGCGGGTGCGGCAAATCGACGCTAGGGGAGCTTCTAAGCACTGTTATAGGCGACGGAGCGAAAGCGGTAGAGTGGAGCGTCATTCGTGGCGATACACGCATCCTATCGACGTTAGAGGGGCGTGGAATGGTGTTCGTGGATGAGTCGAGTAGCGAGAAGTTCGACGATACGAACCTCAAACGGCTTACAACCCATACGCGGACCGTCATTGATAAGAAGTTCGCTCCTGAGGGCGTAGAAGCGCAAATACAGGCGCAAGTGCTTGTTTGCGGTAACAACTTACTCAAACCGTCCGGCGGCCGTGAAGGGCTTGAGAGACGGGTCTCAACAGTGGTCTTTCATAAGAACAGCAAGGAGTTTACGAAGTTGGTCCGCTCGCTGATGACCTCGCATGAAAGCAAGTCGAAATTGGCTCAAGAACTAGCGAACGCCTTGTTCGAGGTGATGCGCAGCTGGTCGAGCTTCCCATCTGAATACGAAGTGAGTAAGGCAGGGAAGAATGCGCTAACGATGATGATCGAGCAGACGGACGACCTTCACGATTTTGTAGCGGATAACCGCGACAAGTTGATTTCGCTGATAGAACTACATGATGAGCTCGAATTGCTAGAAACGAAAGGGTACAAAGGGCTTTATGACAAATGGGCAGCAGACAATAACCTCAAAAAAGTGCTCCCCCAGTCACGACTCACTCAAAACATGGCGCGCATTATGCAGGTTCAAGCACTGACTCGCGACAAACGAAAGCGTATCGGTGGAGAGATTCGGGTCAACGCCCTCTTCTGGGCCGCTGGAGACCGTCCGCGCGAACTGAAGACGGTTGAAGAGTTAGAACAAGAGGAAGTTGGAGACGAGTTGAAAGGGGCGTTCTAACGATGCTGACGCTATTTAAAATTCGATTAGACGACGCGGCAGACGGCACGCTCGAGCGTCTCCTGCAGTTCCACTACAAAGGTGAGGTAGGAACGGCCGGACCATGCGAGGGTTTGAAAGAACAGAAAGCCCTTGTTTGTAAGGTGATCCGGACGTTCCCGGAGTGGGGCATCGAGCTGAAAAACCTCGATTCACTCCCTGTAATCGACGCGACGACGCACTTTGTTGTCGGTTCATCAAACTATGTATTTCTCGACGTGGACGGTCATCCGCTCACGAACGACATCATGGGACAACTTGCCGAACTCGGCGCGTATGCGACATACACGACGCTATCGCGAGCGGGTTTCCGGATTCTTTACGACTTCAAGGTGATGAATCTCGCGGACATGAATCTGGACGACCGCAAGCGATTCATCCGGAAGCTGATGCGGACCATCGCCGCGTATACAGGCATCCCCGAAACGAATTTCGACCGCGCGAGCGTTGAAATCAATCGGATCATGCTCGGCGGGTACGACTTCCAAGAACTGCAGCCGAAAGGCCATCAAGATTTTCGCGTGTTAATTGACGAGATGAGGAAGCTTCCGAACGAACAAGTATCCAAGCCCAACGAGAGAGTGCATCCCCAATCGATTTCAGTTATTGCTCCGGATGAAGTCAAACGGGCGCAAATGAAGGTGATAGAAGACCTCACAAGCCACTTGAACGTGACAGGCGAGTTGTCATCAGGGCAAGGCCGGTACGCTGAATGGATAGCCTTTGCGGGCGCGTTAAAAGGTGCTACGAACGACGGGATTGATGAAGGGTTCTTATTCGATTGCTTCCGCTTAACATGCGACGGCGGCGGTGGAAAGAAAGCGAAGTCAGGCAACGCGCTAGAGCGCGAAGCTCAAAACATTTGGGAGCGGGCCACACCGACGAACGGCGCGGGCGCAATCCTCAAGCGAGCAAAAGAATGCGGTTTTGAAGTGAAAGCCTATTTGAAGAGAGGGGTAACGACATGACTATCGATGTAAGCAAACCAATGGAAAACATGACAGATGAAGAGTTGAAAGAACTTGAGAAAATCGGAAGACGCGAATATGACCGCGAATACCGGGAGCGGAATCGCGAGAAGCGTCTTGAATCTGTACGCCGCTCGCGAATCAAGAAAGGCATCCGGACGTTACAACAAGGAGTCAACTAATGGGAGCACTCGTTCAGACACTGGACGCGAAGGAAGTGGATCTCCTACTCAAGTTGATGATTGTCAAAATCGACACGCGCGAGCAAAAGAACGAGCACATTGTCGAATTTCTAGACGGTCGCGGTATTGCCTGGCAGTCTTGCAAGCTTGATGCAGGTGATTACGGGGCTTATATTCCGGCCACAGAAGGCATTACTGACCGCCCGCTACACCTGAACGCGGTGATTGAGCGGAAGAACTCACTTGATGAGCTCGCCCAGACGGTGAAGGAGCGGAACCGCTTCGAGAATGAACTAAGCCGCGCCAAGCGGCGGGATACACGTCTTATTATCATCGTAGAGGATGGTAGCTATTCGGGTATGATACGGAAGCAGTACCGCTCGGAGTATGCTCCTAAGGCGCTCACAGGCTCTTTGATGGCGTTCGAAGCCCGTTACAATGTACCGGTTCAACATGTGGCCAAAGAGGACGCAGCCCACTATATGTATCACTGGCTTTATTATCAGTTCAGGGAAGCATTACTTTCGATGTAAGGATGGGACGAGGCGTTCCACCATTGAAAGGAGGTGAAAAAGATGAATATAGAACGACTGAAGTTAATGCTAGAAGACGGCGACACTTTAAGCGTTGGGCAAATCCTCGACCGTTTCGGGATTCAAGATAACTCGATTTCACGGCGTAGGCTGCGTGCGTTCCTTGATGACGCGATTAAAGTTCACCAAGTTCCAATTGGAGTGACGACAGATGGAATATTCCTTTGTCACGATGAGCGGACCATGCAAAAAGCGCTGCGTTATCTCGAAACTGTCGAAAACAGTTACCGAAATCGGCGCAACGCTCTTGAAATTGCTTTTGAAAACCGCGAAGAGATGAGACAACCGACCAAAGTATGAACTCATCCCTTTGCAGACAATTGAATTATACCAACCGACCGAATAAAAACAACCGACCAAAGGAGGGTTCCTAGTGAACCACTTACAACATATCGAGACGCTGAAAGACTACGCCGCGAGCCTAGAGGCGCGTTTCGAAGAAGCGAATACCCGTATCGACGATGCACGAGCACGAAAAGAAGCAGCTAACCAAGAATTTGAGGTAGCGCGTGAACAAGCGGACGTTGAAGCTATGAAGAACGCGAAAGCGGATCTAGTGGCATTGACTGAGCTCGAGCAACACTTTGTCAAACAACGCGACGCGCTCAAGGACGAGTTGAACGGCGGATTCGATTCGATTAGCCAACAGTTCCAAAAAACGAAGAACCAAGCGATCCGTGAGTTCGGTGATTTCCAACGCGAAAAATACGAAGCGAAAGCCGCCGCTCACATCCAAGCACTTCACGATTTGTTCGTGGAGAATATGGCAGATCAGGAAGAGTTTCGCGCCGCTATCAAGCAACAGGCAAGCCGTTTAGCGCCGTTCGTCAAAGAAGCTCAAACCCGCTCGAATATGGCGAACTTATACGGCACTGATACGCTTTTAGGGAACTCGCAAGCCGTCCGACAGGCGTATGGCAGCGTCACGCAGAAGTTGTTCCCTTTTAGTAAGGAGAGTCAACAATGAACTATGTAGCCGTTCGATCAGCCGCAGAAAGTATGGCTAAGGCACTTTGGGCGAATCCAGACATGCAACGCAATTTGAAAGACGTTGCTTGGAACGGCATCCAGGAGCAAAGGGACCTCGCTGAAAACCTCAACTGGAAACTAGCAAAGGAACTCAAGTTGATGGAAAAGCACAACCGGGACAACACGGAGAACTTGTCAGAAATGCTCTCGAAGCACGTTGCGAACATCTCGGACCCGAAGAAAGTAGTTCCAATCCGCGAATCAGTGAAGACGAGCCTATTCGAATGAACGCTGTCCATAAACTCAAACCTTTCGGAATATTGAGGAAGTCGGTCGAGCAGATCGCCTTTCCCCAACGTTCGGGGGCGCGGGTTATGGACATCCAAGAAATGACCGTTTTATAGACAACCGAAGGAGGGGAGTGTATCCCCTCTTTTCTTGTAGACGATAAGAAATGGAGATGAGGATATGAGTAGAATGAAAAAAACGGTTAGAGGCGTCACCGATTCCGAATCTGAAAACCTTTGGAAGCATCGCCGCTCACTTTTAGAAGAGAATGGGATTCGTTCTTTAAAAGCGCTTAAAAAGCGGCTATACAGCTTCATGCTAGAGGAAGGGCAACGTCAGGGTGATGATTTAGAGAACTATGAGGCGAATGTGATTGCCGCTTATAAAGCCTATATCGACGACGTGCTCTTGAAGGGTGAGGAAGAATGGATAACACGAAACGAGGTGTGATGAATGGCTGAAAAACGCTTTGTAGCAAGATTTGAAGCGAAGGATCAAGTAAGCGGCCCTGTCAAACTGATGACCCGAACACTTACTCAAGCAAGTAA
>NZ_SJUY01000019.1:0-13497 GCF_004337175.1 Exiguobacterium sp. SH1S21
ACAAAGGGGGTGTTAAGTGATGAAGAAATCAGCATATGAATTAATGGCACAGGGGTATGAGGAATTACGATTGAAGGAACAAGCGAAAGAGAACGGGCAGGAAGCCGGATTCATCCAGTTGAATACACAGAACGAACGCCCTTTTACTGCAATTGAAAAGATGATGCAGGGTTACGACGAATTGGGCTTTACTTTAGGTACAAAACAAAAGGATAGTGAATTGTAATGGCACGGGTTAGTAAGAGTGTCGGACGTGGCAGCATTGGTAAATCAAGTAGTCGTACAGGCAAGGGCAGTACCTATAAGCCATCTACGGCTAAACAAATGAGTGACGCACATAACCGTAATAAGGGCAGTAAGACAACCTAGTATCAGACATAGACAAATGAATAGATTAGACGAGGGAACACGACTTTAACCGGTTGATGTTCCCTCTTTTTTTTGTGTAATTATGAATAATAATGTTCAAGTTCACTGTTCAGTTACACTAATACGTAAATTTTTTAAGTTGAATGTTGCGGTATACAGTTGAAGTATATGTATGTGTTATGACGGATTCGACGTTAGGTGACGTACAGAAAGTAGGTAGAGAATGGTTAGAACGTAGGTGACGGCATATATTGTGAGTGGATATGACTACAATGAAATGTACAAGAAAGCCGCCCAAAGGGTAACGCTGCCAAATCCATCCGATGTGAAGTATCTAGTTTCGTATGTCCGTAAATGAAGTAGTACCAATACTTCACCACGATAAAACATTAAATTATAATCCCCTATCCATGTTACCGTGGGAAGATTTCGTTCTACCACTTCATGCGACGTATCCAGTCTAAATCGTAATGAAACACCAGTTAAAAAAGGGAATGTTTATTTAACCGATTCGTCAAGGTGTTTTACTTAACAGACAAACCGCATAGAGTAAAGGGCGATTTAGTTAGGAAAAGCGGTTAAAAAAGTATCGGTTTTTTTAACAATAGAAAAGGACATTACGCTTAGTAAGACCACTCTTACTTTATAAACGCAATGCCCGTTTTCTTTAATAAAAAATTCAAGACCGGTTATATGTCTTTAAGCGTTCCTTAACCCAAACCAATGTGTCTTCCGTCATTCTTAAACATAGTAACGCATCATAGTTTGAAACTGTTTCACGATATAGCTTACCGTCAATTTTAGGTCCCTCCGTAATGTGCGGTCCCAAATTAGAAGTGGTTGAGTACAGTTGATAAAAGAGTTTAAATCGAGAGTATTCGAATCTGTCGTCTGTCTGGAACGCTACCCCGTTATCGGCGGTTCCTTTCATAATATTATTAGGGACTTTAACTTCTTCAATGTGGGTGTCCGTGCTTAAATTACGTAACCCTTTCAGCCATCTAATATCTCCATCGTCCTTAAAATGGCTAAACAATCCAGTAATGATACTTCTGCAGTTAGAGATACACGAAACATTTTCGCCGGCAATATAGTTCTCAATTGCTTCTTGATATAACTCTGCAATTTCAGGATACTCATGAGTTAACCAACTATCAATAGAAGAGGGATTCCTAGGAACAATTGCAACACTTTCAGTGAAAGGAATCAATTTGAACTTACCATTAGCATATTTAACGTCCAGATTAAAAACATTTAGATTTTTTGATAAAGTTTTAAAATCATCGTTACTTCCGTCAACAATGACCTCACTAACCACATCAGGATTCCCATCTTTAAGACTACGTTCTAATTCGAAATCGTCTATGAATGTAGAATCATCCCAAAAACCTTCTCTAAATATGTTAACGATATTAATTTCAGACACTATTTCTGACATTAGTGCAGTAAAACCTTCTATATTCCCCCCATTTGAATACGATGTATTTAAAATTCTTTTCATTACTGAATAAAATTCTGTAAATCTAGGATTTTCATTTTGATAAGAGGCACGATAAGAATATGGATTTAATTGATATTCGTAAGCGTCATATAATCCACTATACCCCGCATTTGATAAGATTCTTTCCCACATAGAGTTGTTGTTAGTAGGCAAAATCACCTGGTTGTTTAATACAGTTGCTATCTTAGATAATGAAACCATCTCAAAACTATCCAAACAAAACCCTCCCATTTCTCCTTCGTACATCTCTTACATTTTATAGCACTTCTTAATTTCGCACACTATACTTACATGACTTTAAATATTCCCTAAAACAATGGATTATGGGAACTGAAATCAGACAAATAGGAATCGCTTAATGAAGCCGTTTGTTTTTCCCTCAATCCATTCCCAAAAGTGGATGCCATATTTGCGTGTGTATTTGAACACCATTGTTCAAGTGTGTAGAAGCAAGAGAAGGGCACCCGGGGGGACGGGGGGTGCCACGCAGCAGACAGAGGACGCAAACCATTTTTTCACCAAAAATAACGTCCGGATGTACCTTTGTCAAAAAAAATCTCAAACTGCGTACTGTTCGGTTGAAATTTATATACCACCGTGCTAACATAATGTTATTCGATTGATAAAACGCATTACAATATTAAAATCGAATCACAAAAATTATTTTAGGGGGCGTTATGTATGGGCAAGAAAGAGTACAAGGCTGGGGACACGTTGGTATTACGTTTGAGAAAGAGTGACATTCTTCTGATGAAGTGGGCATCTATTCAAGGTGAAATCGGCGATGGTATGCGGTATTTGATTGAAGAAGAGATTGAACGTAATGGTATGAAAGATTTGTCGAAGGAAATCGAGGACAATCGTCCGATGTTCCCGAATGCGAAAGATATTCAACGTGATTTGTATCTGTTTATATTAGAAAAAGGGGAAGTTAAGCCGGCAGAAGCATATGAACATCTTGCTACGTTGCACGAGTTGGATGATTGGAAACGCACGATTATCACACGAACAGGTGATGAACCGAAGTGGCATAATATCGTTCGTTGGGCTAAGGAAGCGTTGAAACATGACGGTTTAGTACAAAGTAAAGAAGGCGAACGTGGGGTATGGGTTCTGACCGAATCAGCAAAGCGGTCATATGAGTTATTAAAGGAACAATGACGTGAAAGAGGGGGTTAACCTCTCTTTTTTTGTTCGTTTTTTCAAAACAAATTACATAAACAATCGTTACCATAAACAATAAATTCTATATAATTCCTAATAAATCATCAAATTAACCCTTATTTGGTGTTAATCTACTAATAGAGAAACCATAGGAGGGTTTGAAATGAAGAAAAGAACGATGCTTGTCATCGCTGCGGCAGCTTTAGTTGTAATTGCTTTAGCGACCGGTGGGGACGAAGAAACAACAACAGAAGAAGCAGCACCACAAGAGGTTGTAGCCGAAGAGGAAGCAACCGAAGTGACGGAAGAAGAAACGGTAGTTGAAGAGGAAGCCGCCGAAGAAGAGGTAGAAGAAGTAGCTGCCGAATCAGAAAATGTACTCGGAGAAGTAGAATTACGACCACTTATGAACGGTACTGGAACAGAACAAGTGGGCGAATACGCATATGTAGCTTCTTCAAAAGACGCAATTACAGAAGAGAATCTACTATCTTTCTTTGAGAACGAAGCAAGCAACTACGAAGACGCCAACTATCTTGTTATCGACTTGCAAGATGGTACTGCCTTCCACGTACTAAGCGGTATGCCAATGCTAACTTACGGTGTATTCAACACGGAAGAATTGAACCTAGAAGAACAGTGGGAAACAATCATTGTCGATACAGATAGCGGTACGGTATCGGGAACTTTACATGACGGTGTAGCGGCAGACAAAGCACTATTTGCTAAGTAATAAACAATTAAGGGGAAACGATATGAAGAAATACGCATTTTTAGCGGCTTCTGTTATGGCAATCGGTCTTGTGGCAGCTTGCGGTAGCGAAGAAGCAGCAGAAGAAACAAGTACAGAAGAAGTAGCAAAAGAAGAAACGGGCATGACTGCCGATGACGCCTATTCATGGTTGAAAGAATCGGGTCTAGTGACTGGCGAAGCGGAAGATGTTACAAGCAAGTATGAAGGTTCAGAAGGTCTTGTGAAAGCTATCAGAACGCCGGAAGCTGATATCATGCAGTACGAAACGGTAGAACAAGCTAAGAAATACGAGAAGCCGGATTCTGATACATCCAAAGTGGTAGACAATGTTTTCGTATTGCTTAAAGCGAATCAAGATAAGTCAGAACAGTTCGTACAGGTACTTGAAGCTAAAGCCCCTCTAAGTGCAGAACAAGCAGCGGCAGTAGAGAACCACCCGTTCGCAGATTCTATGACTGCCGACTTCAATGCGTACACGACGGCTTTCTATGGTGTCCCAACGGATGAACGGTCTATGGTATACGACACTTACGTTAAGGACAAAGAAGTGACGTGGACGGGTACGGTAGCAGATACAGAAGCGATGGGCGATAGCATTGTCTTAGTGTCATCAGACGATTATAACGGTCAAGATTGGTCAACTCTTAGCACTGACAATAAAGAGTTGCTGCCGTATACAATCGTTGTAGAGTTGAAGGACGAAAGCAACAAAGCAGGAATCAAGAATGGCGACGAAGTGAAAGTGAAGGGTGTTGTCGGGTCACGGGGTGACGTAGATTCACAATTCAACTGGAAACTGTATGAAGGCGAAATAGTCAAATAACGTATTCTTGCAGATTATGAAAGGACGGGGCAACCCGTCTTTTCTTGTTGTCTCTTAATTTAGTAATCATAGTCAAAAGAAAAAGCCCCGAGTAAGGGCTTCGATTATTTCTTCAATAACATTACTCCCCATCATCAGAAGAAGTACCGTATGCCATTGCTTCTTTATCTTCAACTTCTTTCCACAAACTTCTATGCCCAATTAGAATCATGTTATCGTGATTATCACCGAATTGGTTCATATAAGGATGTTCATAGTGATTAATTATTGTCGGGTTGAACCAACGATTTCTTCTCACTCGATTAAAATACTTATGTCCGTTCGCTTGAATTTTATCTAAGATAAGTTCGGCTTCTCTAATTTGACCATGAATTTCAAAAAGTTCGTATACGCGTTCTTCATCAGCACCTATATATGGAATGGAGATGTTGTACCTTTTCGTAGCGTGTAGTTCTCTTTGCGAATCAATAACATCTAATAGCGGTTTTTCACGACCATCGTAAGTGATTTGAGTTTTATAAATCTTTAACGTCAAAACAATTTTAATATTTGTAGATGGTAAATCACCACGATTTTTTACTCGAATAGAGAACACTTTAGGATTGAGATTAAGTTCAGAAACAGGGATTGGGAACCCTTCTCCTTTGAAATTAAGATTCTTTCTGTAATGTGCACTTCTTAGGTTAGCTTCATACTCTTTGTTTAATTTGTCCCAACCATCGGACGTCAACATTACATTCCTTGATTCGGTTGAAATAGAAAGTTTAGATTGACTCATTTTTTTAGTGAAACGAAAAACGTACATAACTAATACCAAGTTCAAAACGGCTAAAGCAACTGTTGCAACCGGGTCGATTTTTTCAAAGAAATTCACAACCTCATCAATCCAAGTTAATTCTTTCCCTCCTACTGCACCAAGAACCATATTCATTATTAACATCACCTTCGACTTCGTAATAGTGTAAAAAGATAAGAGGACATTCTAGTTATTGGTAATCCTCTTTATCATCATAATTCAACGACCGCAATACCGGCTATCTTTATGCCGGTAATAGTCGTTTATCCGGGTCTTATCGCAAACAACACCTGGGCTTGTTTGAAACAACGCTAGGGCTTGTTTAAGATAAGCGACTTTTACCAAAATGACGATGAAGGTATACAATGTTCATGTAAGGTAGCAAAAACCTAGTAACGTGCAGCATGAACGGCTTCTTATTTGCTGCCAGTGGTAGATTGCCCGTAACGGAAAAGTTCGATGCAACTCACGGGCGTATATATGTATGACCAGTGACTGAAAGCCGTAATTATCTTTTGAAAAATAACATTCAAGGGGGATTTTAAGATGAAGAAGGTAGAAGGAATCGTGTATACACTGGAAGGCGTAAGTGACCGTGGGTTGATGGCAGAAGCGATGTTCGACTTACATAATCTTCAATCGAAGCAACCGGGTACAATCGAGAACATCAAGTATGTAGCAGGGGGCAACCGTGTTATCGTCGTCGCTTATCGAGATATTTCTCAATACATCGAAGACAATTCGCACGTATGGGAAGTCGTAAGCACGTATCCAGTCAATATCATTACGTCTATCAAGTTCGACAAGTCAGAAGACGCTGCATTGAAGACGATGGACGAAGACGAACAGGAATTTTACTTCACTAATTTTGAATATAAATGACGGATTGACGGGGCTAACCCGTCTTTCTTATGTATATAGAGGGTGTGTGTTGCATCGGGTAAGGTGTATGTACGTCGGGTGTGATTTCGCCGCATCTGAACGGGCAATAGGAAGAGAATGTAAAGCTAGTATTGTAGTATTGGAAGGGTTTTAGTAGAATAAGATTAATTCACGAATGAAATGTGATTCACTATTTACGTGTATGCGTAACTTTAGATGATGATTGAAGTTAACACATAAAAAAGAACAAAAAAAAGAGGACTTCCCCCACGCCTGCCAGCAATTCGGGAAGCCCTATGACTTTTTCGTTATAAGACCATTATATATACGGCTTTCCGTTATTTCAAGGGAAAAGTCTATCTATACATATATTTAGGTTGTAATGAGAAGTTTTAGGGTGTAACGAAGGGGTGAAGTCTTCCTAAACAATAGGAGGGCTTTTTCGTTATGTACAACAACCAACTTGAAAACATAAAGAAGCTACAACGCTTCGATACATTGGACGACTTTAACGAATCATTCTATATCGCTATGAAGAAACACCGGGATGCTTTCAGTAAAGGTGAATTGATTGCACTCAAAACCCTAAAGAACTGGGGTGCTAAAGTCTTTGGTGTCGTCTATGCGAAGATAGGGACGATTATTAGCGACTTAATCAAACGTAAAGGGGAAATGTACACCCCTAGCCGTTCGACGTTTGAACGTGCTATACGTAAGGCAAAGAAGCTAGGCATCATCCGGACTATCGAAACGAAGCAGGGCAGCAAGTCAGAACGCCGTCGGAACTTGAAGGGGAACAATCTTTTCATCTTCGAGTTGTTTAGCGATTCAGAACAATTGACGTATCGAAAAGACACACAATTGACGGAACGAGAAAACGCCGAAACACCGCATAACCAAGCCGTTCAGACGCCCGAAATCGAGGGGGATGCTTTAAAAACCTCTTATACTTCAGAAAATACTTTAAGTTCTTTACGTAAGAAACGTGATTCTACATATGTACAAAGTTATGTACCTAGATTTTTAGTGAACAAGCTTAAACCGTTCTACGATAGTGCAGATATTATCGAAGATTGCTTCCACAATGCCGTAAATATCATGGATTCGTACTACAAAGGCGGCTATGAGTTCGTCACGAAAGCCAATTTCGAAGCATTTGCGAATGAAGCAATCAATGCATTGGTCAAAGCAGAACGTAAATTAAGTGAATTAGGGCAGTCAGTACGTCGTCCAGTCGGTTATTTCACCAACGCATTCAAGCAAATGGTCGAAGATGCAGCCATGAATGAACTGGTTGAAGCAGAAGAAAACGCCCCGGTCTATTAATCGGACGCAGGGACGTGTTTTAAGAGTGCCTTTCAACTGGATGCAGTGGGTCAATTCTGTTCATATCGTATAGATAGGGAAACCCTTGGCGGTGAGGTGTCGTCAGAACGCCTGTAATCGCCTGTATTGCATTCTGTGTGTCTGTAAAGGCAATACATGCTGGACGCTTAAAACGCCTTATACGGCTTCCTGTGGCGTCTAAAAATGAATGGTGAATGTGTTCGTTTAAAATAATTAGTATACTTGAATGATGTAGTTGATAATTGAATGTTATTATTCAACTATTTAATGCAACTGTAACATTCAAATGAATCGTTTGGGGTCGTCTGTAAGCCCTTCTAAGCGTTATGAATGGTAAGGGTAATTGTAGAACGTAGAAAGCCCGTGAGGGGCGTCCTGTGGATTCTGGGGACACTTCCTAACGGGTAGTTTAGACAATCTATATTAATTTCGAATTGTATTCAAATGAGATTATTCTAGTCCTAACTCTTTTCGTTCTTCCAGTGACAAATCGTTAATGTTGTAAGTCTTGACTGGTGACGGCTTACCGTCCGTTAATCGCTGCCCGTTCCAGTAGCGAACAATGCCGCCCTTCTCAACTTCTTCTGTTTTCATTTGCACTTTATAGGTGGAGTAAACGGAACGAATGTAGTTCATATTTACTTCGTACTTCTCGGATACTTCCGTCCATGTCATACCACCTTGAATATCCTTTAGAATCATCTGATTCAATCGTTCCTTCTTGTAATCAACCTTATTTACGTCCTTCATCGACATATCTTTACATCCCCTTTGAGTGTGTTCTTATTACAAGTTGGGAGGGTAAAGATACTTTGTGACGATTCTAAGTGAGTAATCGCAAAAAACTATTACTTTTGATGCCGAAATAGTATAGAATCGAAACACAAGTTTTTACTTACCTAGGGGGAAGTACATATGGACACATACACATTTAAATTCACCTGCCCTGAATGCGGTGAAGAATTCACGGAAGAAGTTGAACTAGACAATATGGAAGAAGCTTCTTCGTACGACAAAGACAACGGGATGGGCGTAGAAATCCAACACGATTTTACGGTTACTGTGACGTGTCACGAATGTAATACTGAATTTGAAAAGAAAGGTGAAGTTTGGGAATACCCTGCCGATGTCTTTCAAACTCCATTCTTGACGAATTAACCGAACGCCTCACGTTAAGTGGGGCTTTTTATATGCCTATTTTTAGTGTGGTAGCGTAGATTTATTAACCACAAGTTATGGGACATACTCCCTTGTGATTGTGAGTGATAAACTTTATAAACGTTGGTACTAAGCCGTTTTCGAACGTTTCAAGACACAAGGACAATTTGACTGTCCCACATCCCCACAACTATGTAACTGAAACTTAATAAAGCTTGAAACCGTTGGGGCAGAAGGGGTTTCGGCGTTTTTTGTATTGGGTCAGAAAAAAAGTTGAAATCGGGTGTAGTACGGAAAGCCCTTAGAATGGCTATATAGGGGAAGACATAGATAATTAAATAAAAGTTATAACGTTAACTTAGTTAAAAAAACAGTCGCTTTAGCGACAATGCGTTAGCAATTAATGAACCGGTCTATTCTTTTGTATAAGAATCAAAAAGAGTAAGTAACGCCTAACGGCGTGTTTATTCACTTCGTTCATAAACTAGTCTTTTAAAAGAATCAGATATAGTCATTAGATATTTACAATAATAAGAATGAACCTACTCGGAACGTCGGGGCGTTATTCCAACCTTCTATGCCATAAGAACGTTGGGACGTAGCTTCTACCTTTTGTAGAGTAGATTTCTATAAATAGTCCTTTCACGTTTCTTCATTTTGTTTACCTTTGCGATGTTTGTTTGTCAGTATCTCTTTCGAAAAGAAAAGCCCTCGTTTCCTTAACCGGATTCGGGGGCTTCTTTTTTGTATCTAATTACTCAATGATTTCCTTCTCACGTAGCTTCTTGTATAGTGTCGGCTTCGATACGCCGGATAGCTTACAAATCTGATTGATTGAATACTGTTTCGTCTCTAGATTGTCTACGTAAAGCTTAATAGCGTACTTCACTTTGTCCGAATCCACCTTTGGACGTCCAATCTTGCTTCCTCTTCTCTTTGCACTCTTCATTCCGTCCTTAGTACGTTGGCTAATCATATCCCGTTCGAACTGCACGACACCCGACATTACGGTGAAAATCATTTGCCCTTGCGGTGTTGTCGTATCTAACCACTTATCATTCAGACTGATTAAGTGTGCCTTCTTTTCCCCTATATCTTTAACGATTGTCTGTAAGTCGATTGACGACCGGGAAAGCCGTGAGATTTCGACAATGTATACCGTATCGCCTTCTTCTAATTCCTCAATCATACGGTTAAGTTCCGGACGATTCCGAATTGTGCCGGACATCTTTTCGTCGTAGAACACCGTACACCCTACCTCTTCCAGTGCTTCACGTTGACGGTCTAACCGTTGCCCTTCCGTTGATACACGAATGTATGCAACTTTGCGTCCTGTTAGTGTCTTTTCTTCTACCATGTTCATATGTAAAACCCCCATGTATCAAATGTTTTGTCGGTTAAGTTAATGTTATCTTACACCTTTATTTAACTTAAGACAAGTATATAGTTGTACTACATAATACAACTATAAAGTTATACTTGTTGTATTTAGTGAAAAATACACTATTAAGAACAAACGTGTATAATGAATATGTACAATCCACGGAAAGGGGGCTACGTATTGGGAGAAATCATCACCGTCACCATCTCGAAAGGTGGCGTATTGAAAACATCCATCGTCAGTAACTTAGGAAGTGCGATAGCAAAGACATATCCGGATAAACGAGTGCTGCTAATCGAATCAGACCCACAAGGGAACTTGTCGGATTCGTTCGGCATTGATTCAGAAGCGTTGCCGTACTCATTGTTTGATGTCTACACGGGCGAGAAGTCTTTCCATGAAGTCAAACAACCGATACTGCACAACATGGATATTGTGCCAGCAAAGAACGAACTGAATGACTTAGATTACCGCATATGGACGAGTTATGAACGAGAAGGAATAAAGCCCTTCGAACTTCTAAAGGACGCTATACGGGACGTGAGGGACGACTACGACTACATTCTGATTGATACGCCGCCGGCATACTCTTTGAACGTCGGTAACATCCTAAGCATCACGGACAAGGTTATCATTCCGATACAGTTAGAACCCTACGCCCTCAAAGGATTGAGGAAAGCCGTCGATATGGTGGGTTACTATAATGAACGACGTAAGAACCCGATTGTAATAGCCGGTGTGTTGGCTACGTTGGTACGTAACACGTTCCTACACAAAGAGTTATTGAAGCAGACGAAACAATATTGTGAATCGAAAGGGATTCCGATGTTAAATACCGTCATCAAGCAATCAATCAAGTACGCCGAATCGGTAGCAATCGAAGGGAAACCTGCCGTATTGTCCGACAAAGGAAGTGCGAGAGATAAAGAATTGTTGAACGCTTATTACGAGATAATGGAGGAAATCATACATGAGTAGAAAAGTACCTAGTCAGTTCGATAACGTACCGAACGAGAAGAAGCAGGAAGCAGAAGTACCAACGAATGATTTGTTGGATTTGTCGCAATACCAAACGAAGAAAGAAAAAGAGAAGGTCAAACCGGGTAAAACCCGTGTCACAATCTTAGTCGATGATGAAGTGGCGAAGCGTTTAGACCGTGCTTCCAAGCGATACGGCAAAGGGTTCAAGTCTAAAATCACAACAGATGCTTTGACAAAGGCATTAGATTTTCTAGAACAGAAAGAAGCAGAAGAACGTGCGAAAAGAGAACGAGAAGGCAGGTAAAACGAAGGGACGTGTAAAAGCGTCCTTTTTTGTATGGGGAAATTGAGTAATAAGATTCAATTATTATTTTAATATAACAAGTGTGTTACAGATGCGATATTTCGTTGTTTTGAGGGCTTCCAGTCGGCTAATAGAGTAAGAAAAAGAATAGATTGCGTCCCTTTCTATTCTTCAATCACGCTGCCTATAACTTAATACGAATCACTTCCGAAGCATGAACGATTTCAATAGTCGTTCTGCTTATTTTTTTACCTAAAGAGGTTACATTATTCCGGTTTATTGACTGGAGAACGCCACAAAACGAAGGGGGTAGGACACATGGAACATGAATTTAAGTTACGAGGGAAGACAGTTCGAATCGCCCGGGATATTAGGAACATAAAGCTTCAAGAATTTGCGGATATGTTGGGGTTTGATAATGGATATTTGTCCAATCTAGAACGAGAAAACATGACTATTTCACGCAAAAACGAAATCCGAATCATTCGAGGGTTGCGGAAGCATCTTAAAGTGACCGACGCCGAGTTAGTCGCTATCCAAATCATTCTAGAAAATGCAGAAGGGAAGTTTGACGAATGAAAAAAGTAAGACCGTTAACCGGTAAACAGAGGCACATCTTAGACGATTACTTTCGACGTACATTAGCCGGTGAAACGATGGAAGAAATCGCTACTTCACATGGAATTAACCGTAAAACGTTGTCTGTATGGAAGAACTGTAAGGAAGGTAAGGCACTACACGACAAGTTCCAAAAGGAAATGAGTTCGCAAGAAATGCCTAAGTTCTACCGTGTATTGTCCGAGAAGATGCAAGCCGGTTCATACAAGCATATGGAACTATACGCTAAGATTCATGGTCTTCTTGTCGAGAAGAAGGAAGTATTGAACAAGACGGAAGGCGAAGACCGATTGAACGGCGGCTATTCAAACGAAGACTTAGCCGAACTGGAAGCACTTATTAATGGAGAAACACCACTAAAACGGGTTAAATGACCCAAGAAGGAGATTACGTTATGAGTTTGTTCAAAGGTGACACTATCAAGAAAGTAAACAAGTTAATTGAAAAGGGCAGCGAACGTAAAGAGAAGCTTCTCGCTAAGATTGAGGAACTAAAAATGGAGTCGGAAGCATTGTATCAAGCAGAACAAGACGACTTTAACGAAGCTATATTGAATGATACCGAACCAAACATGAAGCTTCGTGATGACCGTCTGAAACTTCAAAGAGAGTTACAAATCGCTAAAGAAATGTTGTCGCTAATCGACAGTGTTATTCAAGATGAGTTAGAGAAGGCGAAGGATGATGTTGAGAAAGAACGTAAGCAGTATGATTCGGATAAGGCAAAAGAGTTCAACGTGATGTTCGCAGAACTTAACGATTTGAAGCTGGCTTACCTCAACAAACTTGTTGAATACAGTAAAGCAAAGTCTAAATATACAGTAGATTATCGTAATAAATTTGAGGATGTTCATAAAAAAGTCGGCTTGAAACTGCCCGATACATTCTACTCGTTTAAGCTTAACGTTCATCGACAGCGACAAGATGATGGGTTGTATTCGCCGTTGATTTTTAAAGACGAACTCTTAGCGATTTTAGAAAACCAAAGCTTGTCACCAGTGACGGCAAAGAACAAAGACGCATTTAAGAAATAAGTACCCACCACCTCTTATTTTTGTAATGAAGAAGGCACCACTAACGATAGACACACGGACGGGGTAAATCGCCCCGTTCTTTTTTATATTCACGAAAGGGGAAACAGACATATGGATAACATGAAGCGATACAAAGAAGCAATGGAACGAGGACGACGGATTCGGCAACTCCAAGACGAATCAATGGAACTATTTGTAGCAGCCATTCAAGGAATCAATGACGTAGATGCACTGGAACAAGTGAAAGACCAACTATTAAACAAAGGGGGTGTTAAGTGATGAAGAAATCAGCATATGAATTAATGGCACAGGGGTATGAGGAATTACGATTGAAGGAACAAGCGAAAGAGAACGGGCAGGAAGCCGGATTCATCCAGTTGAATACA